>JASHRR010000404.1 GCA_030037185.1 Xanthobacteraceae bacterium
CCTGCAGCGCGGCGGCGTGGGCTACTATCCGTCATCGGGATCGCCGTTCGTGCACCTTGATGTGGGGAGCGTGCGGCACTGGCCGCCCATGAGCCATGATCAACTCGCCCGTGTCTTCCCGAACGGACGCACCGTGCACGTTCCATCCGACGGTCATCCGCTACCGGGTTATGCGCTTGCCTTAGCAGACATCGAAAGGCGCGGCTCGTCACCTCCGTCGCAAGCGTCGCTTAATGCAGCGCAAGCGGCGGGAATTGATATCGCGACCGCCGGCGTCGTTCATAAGAAGAGCCTGCTTGCCGCCCTGTTCAATCTCGATGAGGATGAAGACGAAGCCGCCCAAGTGGCACCGGCCGCGACCGTTTCCCGCTCCGGCTCCTTCAGTTTGGCCTCGATCGACAGCAAGGCCGACACGGCTCGCAGTTCGTTCGTGCCGGTTCCGGCGGCCCGTCCGCAGCGAACCGCATTTGCTGTGGTGGCGCAAGGTGCCAATAACGACCCGGCCTCCGCGAGGGGTGAGCAAGACCGCTGGGCCACGACTGTCTCTGTTGTCGAGCCGCAGCGTCTGGCGGCGGCTGCTGTTCCGCGGGTGCCGCTGTCTCGGCCCGATAGCGCCCCGGCGTTGACGCCGTGGCCGATTCGCGAGGTGGAGACCGACCGCGTTCCGCCTGACGTGGCGTTGGCCTATGCGGCTCGCCTGCAGGGCGAGGGCAGTGCTGACCTGGGGCGGGACGTCGCCGAGGAGAAACCGATGCGCGTTGCCGGCCCGACCCGGGTCCTGCGCGACGGCAATGCGGCAGTGGGCAAGAAGAGTTCCCCGCACGCCTACCTCTCGCCGCAACCTTTGCCGAGCAGAGAAGTGCTTGCGCATGTGAAAGTTGTTGCCAGGGCTGCAACTCCAGGTATGCACTACGATGATCCGTGGCTGCGAGCGATCATCGTCGCCCCACGCCTCTACGGTTCGATGACGGCGACGCTCTACGGCCAACCTGATTTCACTGCGCTGCGAATGTTGATGAATAAGCCGACCATCGCGGTTGTCATGTCCTTCGCAGACGAACCCTATCCGGGTATCACGACAACCGGGTTCAGCGGTGAGGCGGTGGTGCCGCTCACCACCTACGCATTCTCGCGGACTGCGTCGCTACAATAGGCGGTCGGCTGCAATAAGTGCGGGGTCAGAACCAGCTTTGAGCGCTTCGCGATAAGCCGCCGGATGGGCGAGCAAGCGCGCGATCCGCGCCCCGGGCGATTCCCGGCCGCGGCGTTGCCGGGCCACGTGACGGCCACACCCTCGCGCAAAACTTTTCGCCGACGAGATCGCGGCAACGACGCGCCGCCCGACGGTCGGTTCAAAGCCTGCACTTCGAATCAAAGCGAGACGGGGTGCCGGTAATCGGCGTCGGATGGAGCGCTCATCGCCGCGGCGGTGCCAACACGTTCCGCCTCGTGATCACGGCTTTCGTCATATCATGCCCAGCGCATGCAGATAGGTCTCGACAATCGCCTCCTGCTCGGCGCGTTCATGCTTGTCCTGCTTGCGCAGACGTATGACCGTGCGCAGCGCCGTAACGTCATAGCCGTTGCCCTTGGCTTCCGCATAGACGTCGCGGATATCGCCGGAAATTGCCTTCTTCTCTTCCTCGAGATGCTCAATGCGTTCGATGATGGCCTTGAGCTGATCCTTTGCGAGGCGGGTGGACAGGCCGTCCCTGGGCTTGTCGTTGACGTCGGCTGCAGCGGTGACAGACATAAATCCACTCCTGGCATTGGCGTCTCCTGCCCTCCCGCAACCAGGGGAGGGCAGGGAGTTCGACGTTGCGCAAGCCGCCAGGGTTTCGCAAGGTAGGATTTCGGCACAGACGCCAGTCATCCACAACAGCTTGGTGCCGTCCACACTTTGTCGATGCTTGGTCAATGCTCGTTCTGTGCCTTGGCGAACGCGGCCTTCTGCTCGGCACTCGCTTCGCGCTGGTATTTGGCGCGCCAGACCTCGTAGGGCATGCCGTAGACGGCTTCGCGGCTGGTCTCCTTGGTCATCGCCACGCCCCTGGCGTCGGCGGCTTCCTTCATCCAGTTGGACAGGCAGTTGCGGCAGAAGCCTGCAAGGTTCATCAGGTCGATGTTCTGCACGTCAATACGTTGGCGAAGGTGATCGACCAAGCGCCGGTAGACGGCGGCCTCAAGCTCGACGCGGGTCTTTTCGTCGATGTCCATCTTGCTGCAATCCTTCATCAAGAGTAGGCGCAGCGGCGCCTAGTGCGCCGCGGATCGGCGGCTTACGCTCCTGTCATCGGCCGGTCAAAGCCGGTGGCTGATCCGCGCTAGAGATATGAACAGCCGGGGCTCCATGCCACATTGCGCAATCCTGACGAATTCCTGAGTTATCGCGGGCGCCGCCTGACCTGCCCGCAAGCCGACAAGGACCAAAGCAAGAGCAGGACAGCGCACGCGGGGTAGCCGGAGACATGATTGATGTCAGAAACGAACTCTGCGCGCGCCTTTCTCGATGAGCTTTACCGTATCGCAGTAGCCGCCGCCCATCCGGCAACCTGTCTCCTCCATCGCCTTCCGGATCCGCCGCCGCGCGGCCGCGTCATTGTTCTCGCGGCCGGCAAGGCTGCAGGCTCGATGACTGAAATTGCGGAGCGGCACTATCTTGACGATCTCGGCCTGCCGCCATCGCGCCTCGTCGGCGCGGCAGCCACGCGGCGTGGCTACGCTCGCCCCACCCGTATCATCCCGGTGACACAGGCAGGCCATCCGGTTCCCGATGAGGCGAGCCAGGCGGCCGCCGAGCAGGCCTTGCGCTTTGCCGCCGGCGCGGCGCGGGAGGACCTGGTGCTGGTGCTGCTGTCCGGTGGCGCTTCGGCGAACTGGATTGCGCCGGCGGCCGGCCTGACGCTCGCCGAAAAGCAGGCGGTCAACCGCGCGCTGCTTAAATCGGGAGCCACCATCAGTGAAATCAATTCGGTCCGCAAGCATCTCTCCCGCATCAAGGGCGGGCGGCTCGGCGCGTTGGCCTATCCGGCGCGGGTGGTGACGCTTGCCGTCTCGGACGTCTCCGGTGACGACCCGGCAGTGATCGGTTCGGGACCGACAGTGCCCGACCCGACCACGCTGGCGGATGCCCGCGCCGTGATGGCGCGGTTCGGGTTGGACGTTTCGGAGCCGGTCGGTCGGGCATTGGCCGATCCGGCCAACGAGACGCCGAAGCCCCGACACCCGGCCTTCGACCGAGCCGCGTTTCGCCTGGTTGCCCGTCCGCGGGAGGCCTTTCGCGCCGCCGAAGCAGCGATACGCGCCAGAGGCTATGACTGCATATTTCTCGGCGACCGCATCGACGGCGAAGCCCGCGAGGTGGCGGCGGTCCAGGCGCGGCTTGCCCGGGACTTGCAGGCACAGGGACGGTGCGGTGTCATCGTGTCGGGCGGCGAACTCACCGTCACCCTTCGCGGCAAAGGGCGCGGCGGCCCGAATCAGGAATACGCCCTGGCGCTCGCCCAGGCGTTGAGGGCAACGCCCGGGATCGCTGCAATTGCCGGCGACACTGACGGCACTGACGGCGGCTGCGGCGGCCCGGATGATCCGGCCGGTGCTTTTGTCGACGACACCACGCTGGCGCGGGCGCGTAAGCTCGGCCTCGATCCGGCCGCGTTTCTTTCCGAGAACGATTCCACCGGGTTTTTTGAACGTCTCGGCGATTTGCTTCAACCCGGGCCGACTTATACCAATATCAACGATTTCCGCGCGATCTTCGTTGACAGGCATTGAGAGCGGGTGGCGACTTTGATCGCGACCCTGAAACTTGTTGCGATTTTGAACGCGATCTGAGGCTTAAGGAGAAATGGTGCGACACGCGAATTTCGAGCGAGGGCGAAAACCGCAACTCAAGCGTGGACCCAGCCTGTTCCACAGGGGTCTTCCGGGTTCGCTTTGTCCTGGTCTGCTCTGCCTTGGCCTTGCAACCGCAGCGCCATTGGCGGCAACGCCGGCCGCCGCCGATTTTCGGATCTGCAATCTCACCAAAAGCAGAATTGGCATCGCACTCGGCTACAAGGACGGCGAGGAATGGGCGACGGAAGGCTGGTGGAACATTGTTGCGGGTAATTGCGAAACGCTGCTGCGGGGAAATCTCGCGGCGCGTTTTTATTATATCTATGCGGTCGATTATGACCGCGGCGGCGAGTGGTCGGGCCAAGCCTTCATGTGTACGCGCGACAAGGAATTCACGATCCGGGGTATCGGAAACTGCCTCGCCCGCGGTTACGAGCGGACCGGCTTTTTCGAGGTCGACACCGGGGAACAGCAGACCTGGACGGTACAACTGACCGAGACGGGCGAAGCGGCCCGTCAGCAGGCGCCTCCGGGCAAGGCAGTTCCGCCCGGCGTGCGGTCGCTGCAATCGCTGCCCCCAAGCGGAAGCCCGGTGCGATGAGGCGGCAGCGCCGCACCAAGATCGTCGCGACTCTGGGTCCGGCATCATCCGATCGCGCGGCGATTGCGGCGCTATTCTGCGCAGGTGCGGACGTGTTCCGCATCAACATGAGCCATACCTCGCACGATCGCATGCGCGAGCTGGTGCGGTTGATCCGCGATATCGAGCGGGAGTACGGCCGACCGATCGCTGCGCTCGCCGATCTGCAGGGGCCGAAACTGCGCATCGGTGCGTTCAAGGACGACGCGATCATGCTGGTGGCGGATGCCAATTTCGTACTCGACGCCGATCCTGCACCCGGCGACGTTGATCGGGTCTATCTCCCGCATCCGGAAATTCTGACTGTTCTGAGGCCCGGTCACACGCTGCTGCTCGACGATGGCAAGATCAGGCTTGCGGTGCTGGAGGCGTCGTCGCAACGCGCGCTCACGCGGGTCGAAGTCGGGGGCAAGCTGTCGGCGCGCAAGGGAGTGAGCGTACCTAATGCCGTGCTGGCCGTCTCGGCGATGACCCGCAAAGATCATTCCGATCTCGAGGCTGCCCTCGAGGCCGGCGTCGACTGGATTGCGCTGTCCTTCGTGCAACGCCCCGAGGATATCGCCGAAGCCAAGAAGATCGCTCGCGGACGCGCCGCCGTTATGGCGAAGATGGAGAAGCCGCAGGCGGTCGAGCGCCTTGATGAAATCGTCGACGCAGCCGACGCCTTGATGGTGGCACGCGGCGATCTTGGCGTCGAACTGCCGCTCGAGAAAGTCCCCGGCTTGCAGAAGCAGATGACGCGCGGCGCCCGCCGCGCCGGCAAGCCCGTGGTGGTGGCGACACAGATGCTGGAATCGATGATTTCCAGCCCCGTGCCGACCCGGGCCGAGGTCTCCGACGTCGCCACCGCGATCTACGAGGGGACCGATGCGGTGATGTTGTCGGCGGAATCGGCATCCGGTCAATATCCGGTCGAGGCCGTCGCCACCATGGACCGCATTGCCATGGAGGTTGAGACCGATACCACCTACCGCGAAATGATCGATACCCAGCGCACGGAGCCGGAGGCGACCGGCGCAGATGCCATCGCGGCTGCGGCGCGCGAGATTGCCGAAACGCTCGATCTTAATGCGGTCGTGTGCTGGACCTTCTCCGGCGCAACCGCGTTGCGGGTCGCCCGCGAGCGGCCGAGGTCGCCGATCATGTCGATTTCCCCGAACGTGTCGGCCGGCCGTAAGCTTGCGCTGGTGTGGGGTGTGCACAGCGTGGTTGCCGAGGATGCCCGCGATCAGGACGACATGGTCAACCGCGCCTGCCGCCTTGCTTTCAAGGAAGGTCTCGCTCAGGTCGGTCAGCGCATCATCGTCGTGGCCGGCGTGCCGTTCAGAACGCCCGGTGCGACCAACATGGTGCGTATTGCGGTGGTAAGCTCCGCCGCAGGCGAGGCGGATTGAACCCGTGCCGGTACCGATACCATCGCCAAAGGCTTCAGGCTTACAGCTCCGAGGGCCGTTTACCGTCAGATCATGTGTTCGGCGCGGGATGCATTGACCGCAATCTGCGGGAGATCGGCGCCGGTGCTCAGGAGGTGTGCGGTAACTGCAGACATTTTTGATGCCTGCCGGAACTGAAAGCGTCTCTGCGCGATCCCAATCTTTGAGCTCCGACGGATTGTAGCCCATCCCTGTCGCGGAAGGGCGGCGCCCCGCAACAGGTATGACCGGCGAGTTCCTCGCCGGATCAACGCGTGACCGCAGCGCGGCGTCGCCGACTTTGCTCGCGGTTACCGGCCCACGACGGCTTCAACCCATCCTACGCGGAGCTAAAGGTGGAAACTGTGGCGCCGCGGGGCGCCGAGAATGCCGGCAATTGGGCGACGGCCTCGATGACTGCGTCCGCCGCGACGTGATGGGGCATGTGACCAATTCCTGGCAGCATGATGAGACGCGCTTGAGGAATCGCCGCTGCGATCGCGCGCGCGTGGATATGCGGCGATACGGTGGTGTCTGCGGTACCGGTCAGGATGATGGTCGGGGTGTCGATCTCGCCGTAGCGCGGTGCCTGCGCGGTTACGAACGGCTTGAGCGCCGCAATGTCCTGCGCGTTGGCCACGAATTGAGCCGGT
>JASHRR010000405.1 GCA_030037185.1 Xanthobacteraceae bacterium
GACCTCGCGCGACGAATCAGATCCTGGAGGAGATCGCAACGTTCATTAATCGTTACAAACGGAAGCACATTTTACGAGTTGCGGTGGATGGCGTCGATGGCGTTGGTAAGACCACCTTCGCGGACGAGCTCGGAGGCGCCGTCGGGCGGATCGGCCGACCTGTCATCAGGTCGTCGGCTTCCATAACCCGCGCGAGCTCAGATACCGACGGGGCCGAGCCTCTCCCGAAGGCTGTTACCTCGACTCGTATAATTACACGGCGCTGCAGATACATCTGCTCGGTCCCCTTGGACCGGGAGGTTCGGGTGCGTACTGCTCGGCCATTTTCGATCACGTGTCGGATTCTCGGGCGCCGTTGCAGATGCGCGTGGCTTCGCCCAGCGTCGCTCTCATCCTGGACGGTCTATTCCTTCTCATCGACTGGAGTTGCGCGACACCTGGGATTTTTCCATATTCCTCGACGCGCCGTTTGAGGTCACGATCCCGCGTGGGGCTGTGCGAGGGCCGGGTTGGGGCGGATCGCCCGACCCGACCGCCCCGTCGAATCGACGCTACATTGAAGGGCGACGGATATGCTTACGTCAGGACGAGCCTCAGGCCCGGGCGAATGTGGTGATTGATTGCTCCGATTTCACAGCGCCGGTTGTTAAAGCTCGGCGTTGGCCCCGTTGCAAGAAAACCATTGATCTTTTCACGAGGCCTGAATTTCCGGTCCTGGCCCACTCCTGCCCTCGCCTACGTGCGGCGGCACGGCAGCTATCCAAAGGTAAGCTGCCGTCTGGCCTTCACGCCGTCTTCCCCTTCGGCGGCTGCCCCACGTACCCCGCCACGAGGATCAGGCCCGTCACCGTGTCCCGCACCGCGTAGACGAACGGCTTGTCCACCACCATAGGGATTGCGTCATCGGCTCCGAGCGCGCGAGAGGACATGACAGCGGTGGCGGCGGCGGCTTCAGCGCCTTCCTCGTTGATCTCGATCATGGCGCGCTGGACCACCTGGGACAACATGGCGCCGGGTGCGAAGCCTGGAGGGCGGTGGCGGCGTGGCGCGCCTTGTCGACCGGCGAGGATCGCGGGCGATACCGTGGCGTCGACATGGCGGTTCGTGGCCATCGGCATGCACCGCGACTGGAACGGTGCGGCGGCGTTGTTACCGGTCGTGATCTTCTCGATCAGCGAAAAGGCGAGCCTGGCCTGGGCGGTGGCGAACGCGTCAACTGCGGTTTGATCGGTGATGGCTTCCTTGCTTTCAGCCGGGAACCGGGCCTCAGACTGGGCTGCGACCGGAACAACCGGCGCCTCCAGCATCAGGATGTAGGCCGCAGCGGCAGCGAGGGATGTCAGCGACTTGTGCACGCCGTTCTCCTGTCGATCAGCGGTGCGAGGGGCACGTCACGGGTGTCACGGCTGCTATGTAAAGGCTCCGCACAGCGCGGGTCGTCCCAATTCAGCGCCGGCGCGGCGGCGACACGGTTTACGACCGTCCATAGCGGGAGATTCATCACCGCGATCTGGGCATCGCTCTGGATCGCCTGGTCAGCCACGACCTGAAGATCGCGCAACACCGTCGGAACACCGCCATCGACGGTGAAGAAAGCACCGTGACGCCGAAGCCGGGACCGGGAGATCATTGCAACCGGTCCGCTGGAGGCGATGACCTTGATCAGCTCGGCTCCGACTGTTCCGGTGACCGTCACCCTGGCGCCGGACGCGCCGCCGATCTCAACCGGGTTATTGGCTAACACATGGTTGTCGGGTTGGTACGGATTGGGAAAGAGCTGGGTCACCCGGCCGGTCGGCCCGATGTCGAGCACCGTGACATAGGCGTCCTCGTTCGTTGTCAGCAGCAGGCCGACGGTCTCTCCGATGCCGTAGGTCCAATCCGGCCGATTGGCGGCGAGTGAGATCCGGAGCGAGCCGGGGCGTGGCATACCAACCTGCGCGACGCTCGCTTGTTCGACCGTGAGGTCCTTGAATTGAACGTCCTGCGCTAATGCGGGCGTGGCCAACAGCGGGACGGTGGCGAGAGCCAGGAGTTTCAAAAAGCGCATAACCATCTCCTTTCACGCAGCTTGATCAACGGCATCCCATCGTGCGGCGAAAGAGGCGTCGGCCGTAGTAATCCCATCCGACGAAGTAACGCCGGGTCACGCAAAACATGTCGTCTCGGCCGTCGTCATAGATCACACGGCCGGAATTGCCGTTGAGGATCATCAGCCGATAGCTGCTCTCATTGGGCGCTGGAGTGGCGGCGTTAGGCGCGACCTTCTCGTTTTGGCTAGCAAGGCCGGGGTCTGTCGCTGCCAGCAGAGCCAGCGTAGCGACGGCGACGGCTGGACGAATCATGGCTGTCTCCTTCAACACAATGAAATCGGCGTGTCGCATCGGCGACAGGAAGACAATGATCGTGCCGGCCGCCGCTGTGAATGGGGGCGCCCTCCAAGCGGATTGGAGGGACTCCGAGCCGATTGGATGTGTCGCAGTGCTGGGTTCGATTGGCTTGAACGGTAAGAAATCCAATTTCAGAAGTAGTCGTTATGCGGTGTGGGCAATCCTGTTCATTGTCGGCTGCGCGATATTATCCGTGTCACGGTCGAGCAATGGCTTAAGAGTATGGCAGGCGATCTTCGCTTCCTCGTCCAACGGACGGGCGCCTCGCCCCATGAGCTCTGGTGTGCGGCAGCGCGGGACCGGCGCTTCAACGGAATCACTGAGACACAGTCGGAGGCGGTGGCTTATTGCGGTCCCGCCACCAGCCTGCGACCGCGGTCACAAAGACGGCCAACATTCCGAGCACGCCTATTATGCTGATGATGTCGCCAGGAGCACCGGCAATAATACCGCTAGGGCCTAGTGCGAGCAAGATAAAGAAAATTCCCCCCGTCGACGCGTCAAGCCGAGAGAGCGTATCAGCGAAGCGCCGGAACTCGGCAACGAAGCCCGCTCGTCTGTTTTCTGTTGCATTAAACGCGCGGCGGTCCAATGCGTCAGAAACAGGTCGCGTTCGGCCTCGGCTACCGGTCTGAAGCGGCAATCGGCGCCTCAGTGCATGGCGGCGCGCGGCCTCGTCCCAGGCGATGCCGCTAAGATCTGCCTCGCTGATTCTGAGATCCCGAAGATCAGATTCACTCAGGTTCTCAAGCTCGTTCAGGGCCCGGCGATAGTCTCGCCATCGAAGAAACCAGTCGACGACCGGCAGGCCGAAGGCCAACGGCACGCTTGCCGTACACGACATAAGGCGATACATGGACCCGCTCCAAAAACGGCGTTGCGACGGGAGTCCCTCGTGTCCCTATTTCGCGAAAAGAGAAGAAAACTTTCTGCCCCCTGGCAAAGCCTTGGGTCAGCCAGACGCAATTCGGTGCTCCGGAAGGTCGCGCATCACGCGATGGAGGGACCTTGGGTCAATATCCGCTGGCACGCCCGGTGAGGGGCGCTTCGCTGCGGGAGGCCGCTGCTCAACGACCAAGATTTGCCGCGACTGGTCAAACTTTTGGATGCAATGAGCCGCGGTCAGGACCCATCGCTGGCCTGTCAGCGAGCCCCCGCACATCGCGATTTGTTTACTATCCTTCCGGGAACCAGGATGAGCACCTGTCACGGCCATGCTCCTGTCGCAGCGGCCGTGCCGCCGCCGACGCGGGTGTTGGCGCTTGGCCTCAGCGTGTCCATCACGTCGCAGACGGTCTGAGCCAGGACGGGAGCCTGCGCGAGAACGACGGTGAGCGCGGCCGTCGCGCCGACCGCAAACACGCTGCGCATCTTTTCCTCCACCGAACGCGTTTGCTGTTGCTAGGGGGTGGTATACAAGCCGGCCGTCCGGACACGGGCGTTCGGGTCGGCCGCCAGCGTGCGGGCGACGACCGCCGGTAGTTGGAAGGCGTCGTGCTTGTTGTTGTGAGCCTGCAGCCAGGAGATCAGCTCAGTGGCCGGCCGGCTGGTGGCGATTGCCACGGTGTAATCGGTCCCGAACGGCGCATCCACCGCGGGCAGATAGGACCACCGATCGGCCGTGATATGCGGGTTATGGCTCGCGTAGAACGGAAACAGCAATTGGAGGGTCCGTCGGCGGCAATATTTGACCACCGTCAGACAGCTACCGCGGATGTCGCTGATCACAAGCTCCGGGTGATCACCGAGCGTATAGGACCTGCCGTCTTCGCCGATCTTGACGTCGATGATCCGTGAGCCCGACAGCTTCTTAACCGCGCGCACGGCCCAGGTTCGATCAATGATATTACCCATGACCGTGCCGTCGACCCGGCTCATGATCAGATCGCCGCGCGAGAGGGCGTTGCCAGGTCCCACGTCCCACACGAGATCAGCCTCGGACGGTTCTGAGCTGCCGAACGGCGCCCGGGCTTTTTGGATTTTCGAGAAGTCCTCTTGCGCGCCGTTTGCCACACCGACCCTCACCGGATCGACCTGCCCTTCCTGGACCTGCGGCTTCGGACCAGGTTTCGGCGGCTCAGGCGTCTCGTCGTCGTCCGTACGGAATACTGCCAGCAGAACCAGCGTAGCGACGGCGACGGCTGGACGGATCATTGCTGTCTCCCTCAACAAATGAAATCGGCGTGTCGCATCGGCGACGGGAAGACAATGATCGCGCCGGCCGCCGGTGTGAATGGGGGCGCCCTCCAAGCGGATTGGGGGGACTCCGAGCCGATTGGACAGAGACCTCAGGAGGTCTGTTGGAAGTGTCGCAGCGCTGCGCTCGATCGCCCTGAGGGGAGGAATCAATTTCAAGAAGCAGCTCGACTATGCGGTGTGGGCAATCCTCTTCATATTCGGTCGTGCTGTTGTCGTTCGATCCGCAAATTGAAAAATGGGCGAGTGGAGGGGCAATCCTCAACCCATGACCGCCTTCCCCAACTTCTCCCGCGACCTCAAAGAAGCCGCGCAAGCGGCGGAAATTCCGCTATCCCAAGTTCAAGGAAAAAGAGCGTTGAATGAGAGTTTCGCGCTTTGGGCCGATCGGTCAGTCCCCGATTGTAGGCATCGCGGGCAGTCCCGCAGGCGCGGTGAAAATAGGCAATCGGCCGCGGTGTGGTGGCAGTGGCCAGATCGTCTTACTGTATACTCGCGCACGACTGACCGTTTCGGGTCTCTCCACATCCGCCACACGGCGCAGGCCTCGGCTCAGTTCAGTGCGGAGTCGCGTGATTGCTCCTGCTGCCTCTTTTACTGTCGCAAAAATCTTGGGCATCGTCGGAATATCGAGGCTGGGATCGGTTGGTCACTCAGCAAGATCGGCAAGAGGGGGCTGGTGTTCACCACCGATGGCGAACACCCGATATCAGGCTTTAGCAAGTTCAAACGTGGGTTCGACGCCGCCATGTTGGCCTGCGCAAGGATGATCGCGACGCCAACATGGTCCGCTGACCTTGCACGACCTGCGCCGCACAGCACGCTCGCTCATGTCCCGGTGCTGCATTCCGAGCGATCACGCCGAGCGCTGTTTGGGCCATGTCATCGGCGGCGTGCGCGGCGTCTACGACATGTACGAATATCGCGATGACAAGAAGCGCGCCTTCGAAGCGCTGGCCTCGCTGGTCGAGCGTATCGTCAATCCCGCCAACAACGTCGTGCGGCTCAAGGCGATCGAGCAGGCGCAAGCACATGCGTAACCGACGCCCCACCCGGATTTGTCAGTCTGAACGGCGCTTGTAGGGCCTGGCGGAACGCCAGCGCCAGCTGGCGTTTATGGAACACGCGTTCGGTGTCTAGCGATCAATCACGAAGAGGAACAACCAGGCCGCCGTCACCAAGCTCACGACGAGCAGGTTTTCGAAAAGCAGCCAGGTCGCGACCACCCCCACCGTGATCGATAAGAAGAAAAACAAAATATTGTTCTTGGTCTGCATTGGCAAACCCGGCGCAATTCTCGCCAGGAGGGGCGGCCAAAACATTTGGAAGAGGGTTGCAAAGACGAGCAGCCCAACGCCCAGCAGGCCGTTGGGCTGCTCGTAAAGCAAAAGGTAAGCTGTCAAGCCACCAAGGATCAACAGTCCTACCACGAAGTAGTGCAATCCGCGGCCGTTGTTCCGATCATGGGCCATAGTCAGTTGCCGTAGCGCTGGCGGTTGAGCATCTCGACGCGCTGCATTTCCATCTGCCAGCGCTGCACTTCGATCTGATAGCGCTGGTGACAGTCCTGCATCCAGGCCTGCATGGTGGTGGTGAATGTCGCGATGCGCTCAGCTCCGGTCGTTGCCATCTTCGCGGCCTCGCTGAACTGATCCCACGGCGCACGGGCTTCGTCGCAGTTCCACTGCGGCACTGGCGGCGGCGCATATTGCGCGTGCGCTGGCATGGCCAGCATGGCCGCAACGGCGGCAATAGCGATACGTTTGAACATGTTTACCTCTGCGCTGGCCTGCCAAAAATCCTGGCACGAGACGATGGGCGGTTGAAATACAGTCAGATGGTGAACAGCGTTTGAGCTCGCCCGCTACGGGAACGGCTCGCGGTTCTATATATGTCGATCATCTGCCAGCGATTAGGCTCAGCATCGCGCAGGCTGGTGCGCCTGAACCGAAGCTTGCCGGCCTCGAAAGCCCTGATGACAGGCGTCAACACCGTGGCCATGTCCGCACTCACCCGACCAGTCCACAGCACTCTGTAAAGCGCCAGCCGTGAGCGGCCAATCATAACCGCGATCGCCGAAAGCGGCACAGGCTTGTCGCCGCATGCCGAAGACGTAATCAGGCGCGGGAAGCGAACAATCCGATCCGACCGCAGGGGCGTCGCCTGCGTCCATGGTGAGCGAACGGCCTAGCATCCCCAGATGGATAACGCCCCATTGCCGTATTCCCTGCGCCACCGGCTACATCAACGTTTTCGCTATCGTTTCAGCAGGATCCACACCGGCACCTGCACATCGGCTGGGTGATCGTGCCGGCGCAATGTTTGCCGCACACCGTGGCACGTCTTGAGCGTCATCAAGCCTGCACTAATGGCAGTAATTTCACCGCCACGCACAAAGTGCAGTACGCCCCACCGTGACAGGGAGTCCGGTCGCGTAGGGTTGCCGCCGAAAGAGCGAATTGGTGGTCCAGCCCAACCCTTGCACCTTCTCGCCCCGCTGGCTGTCAACGAAGCGCCAGCAGTCGGACCGGTCCGCCGCGATTGTGGAGGCTAAACCGGCTAAAGCGGCTAAAGTTGAAGCCGCAAATAGTAACCCTGTACCAACTTTAGCCATTTTAGCAGGGGCGCCAGTTCAAACTCGAAATTCGGTGGTCGAAGCCGAAGCCAAGCGCCCGGCCACGCCAGTAACGGCTTGGTGGGCTGGTGTCGCCCGGCTGAGCCCGGCAAGGAACCTCGCCCACCCGACCTTGCAAAGCTGGGCGACGTTCGCAGAGGCACGCGCGCCGCATTCCGGGCAGGCGGACGGCAGCTCGCATTCCGCCATCGCTCGCAGCTGTGTAAACGGCCCGCACCTCTTCGTAGTCGGCATCGACCACCTGCCTCCGGTGGAACCGCATCCTCCGGCCGCCCCCGTGTCCTCCTGACCGCACCAGGCTGCCTCACCCTGTCGGCCGAAGCGCGACGCTCTCGCCTTGGCACGTCTCGCCATCTTGGTAAACCGGGCTACGCAGCAACTGCATCCGGGACCGCGCAATTTTCCCGGGTCGTGCAATCCGTCGGTGATGCGCTCGTACTTTGCGCCGTCGACTCTCGACCAGCCTGAATGATTTCGCGTCGCGAGACCCGACGAATTTCCCTCAAGCTGACCCGATATTCCCTGGCAGGGCAAGGAGGTGGACGAGGACTGCCACTTCGGTGACGCTGGGGGTCAACGGCTTCACCTTCGACGGCGCCACGGCGGGCCCCGTCCAGAAGGCGCGGGACAGGCTCATTGCATTCGTGGCGGCAACCGCGCAGGCCGAGGCCACGAGGGACGCGCACCGAGGGGGAAAATCGCGCACGCCAAGGCGAACGACGCCACCGCGTACCCGCCGTCGCAAGCCTTCGTTCTCGACCAGGTGCAACCGCTCCTGGCCGGCCGCACCATGAACGTCAGCGATATCGTCCGGCACGTCGGACTGCAGCGGATGGCGGTCGCCCGCATCAAGGTCCTGTAGAGTGATCTTCACTGCGAGTAAACAAGCCGAGGGCCGGCTCGTCGCCGGCCCTTTTTCATGTCCGCACCGCATTGGGGTACTCTATTCATCCTCCTCGTCGTCATCCTCCTCCAATGCGTTCGGTTCGATGAGCCGATGCGGTACTGCTGACGTCATGTGAACGAAAGAACACTCTTTCGCCCTCATCGTCCACGAACGTCAAACGGCTGGGGCCGCCCGAGCCCTCCACAAATTCGAACAAGTTCTGAAGTTGCTCATCCAGTTCGCCGGGGTTGTCGCTGTCGGATGTGATGTCTGCTTCTACGGAAAAACATGAAGGCTCGCTCTGGTCAGCTAAATAAAACTCAATCTCGGCCGCAGACCTGGCGGCGGTCGAAAGCCGGGGCAGTTGAACAGACGCACGATCGACTCGGTGGTGAACTAGGCCAAACTGGCCGCTAGGTTGATTTAGTCAATTTTGCGTCCGCCTCCGCGCGCCGCAGCCACTACGGCCTCTCGCGAAGGTATGCGCAAGCCGCTTGGGGTCGATCCCGGTCATCGCAGCAAGCGCTGTGAGGCAGTGGCTGAGGACATCGGCTTTTTGGCTAATCGAACCGGGAGATCCAGGCCTGTGTTGCCTCTGCATCATCAACCTCGGGTGGCTCACCCGCCGGCAAGCTGCGGGAATGTCTCCAGCATTGACATCGCCTAGCACGGGCCGGTCTCCGGCCTGAAAAATAGCGCCGCCACCATATTGGTGTATCTGAACTTCTGCGCCGCACTCCTTTCGTACATGTTCCAGCCCTCCTACACGATCCAAAAGTTTTGTACTGATCG
>JASHRR010000406.1 GCA_030037185.1 Xanthobacteraceae bacterium
GGCATCTCAACATAGGGCGCACCGATCCGCGCCAGCGCATCATTGACGGCATTCATCACCGACGACAACGCCCCGACGGTGCCGGATTCACCGGCGCCCTTGACCCCGAGGGGATTGGTCTTGGTGGGCACTTCGTTCTCGCCCAAGGTGAGCGCGCAGAAATGGTCCGCGCGGGGCATGGCATAGTCCATGAACGAGCCGGACATCAACTGGCCGCAGGCGCCATAGGCGATGTTTTCCATCAGCGCCTGGCCGACTCCCTGGGCGATGCCGCCGTGCAGCTGGCCTTCGACCAGCAGGGGATTGATCATGTGGCCGACGTCATCGACGGCGGTGTAGCGCTTAAGCGCGACCGCGCCGGTTTCGGCGTCGACCTCGACCTCGCTGATGTGGCAGCCGTTCGGATAGGTGCGCTGGCCGCCCGAGAAGGTCCCGGTCTCGAACAAGCCGGGCTCCGTCTGGGGCGGCAGCCTTGCCGGCGTGAAGGCGGCGCGGACCACCTGCATGAGATCGATCGCCCTGTCGGTGCCCGCCACCAGGAACCGGCCGCGCTCGAATTCGATATCGTGCTCGCCGGCTTCCATCAGGTGGGCGGCGATGCGGCGGCCTTTGGCGACGATCTTCTCCGCGGCCATCACCATCGCGGTGCCGGCCGAGACCGTCGAACGCGAGCCGAACGTGCCGGTGCCGATTGCGATCTGGTCGGTGTCGCCGTAGTTAAAGCGAATGCGCTCGGGCGAAATGCCGAGCCGGTCCGAGATGATCTGCCGGAATGTGGTGGCGTGGCCCTGGCCGTGGTCATGGGTTCCGACCGATACCGTGACGGTGCCGGTCGGGTCGAAGCGGATTTCGGCGTGCTCGATCAGGCCCGCATTGGAAGCCTCGACGGTCGAGGAGATGCCGACGCCGCGCAGCTTGCCGCGCGCCTGCGATTCATGCTGGCGTGCCGCAAAGCCTGCATAGTCGGCGAGCCTCAGGCAGTCTTCGAGGTTTTTGGGGAAATCACCGCAGTCATAGGTGTAGATCAGGGCCGTCTTGTAGGGCATGGCGCGGGCCGGGATCATGTTGCGGCGGCGAAGCTCCGCAGGATCGAGGCCGAGCCGGCGCGCTGCGAGGTCCACCATCGTCTCGATCACGTAGGCGGCCTCCGGACGGCCGGCACCCCGGTAAGGACCGGTCATCATGGAGTTGGTCATCACCGCCGTGGTCTCGACGTGGATCGCCGGGATCACATAGGTGCCGGCGAGCACGCCGATGTTGTTGGTGGGCGGGCCGGCATTGCGGTCGGACGTGTAGTAGGCGCCGATGTTGCAAAACGTCCGCACCGAGAGCGCGAGAAACCTGCCGTCGCGGTCGAGCGCGAGTTCAGCCTCCGTGATGTTGTCGCGGCAGTGCTCGTCGGACTGCAGCGCTTCGCTGCGCTCGGCAATCCACTTCACCGGACGGCCGATCAGGCGCGCCGCAACCGCGGCCAGCACATATTCGGGGTAAAGCCCGCCTTTCATGCCGAACCCGCCGCCGACATTTTCCGCGACGACGCGAAACTGCGTCTCGGCTATGCCGAACACTTCGCTCGCGATGATGCGGCGAATCATGTGCGGTCCCTGCACGGTGCAGCGCAGGGTGTAGCGCGCCTCGCGGGCGGCGTATTGGGCGATGCAGCCGCGCGTCTCGATGGAATTGGCGGTGAGCCGGCTGATCGCCATGCGATGGCGAACGACATGCGCCGCGCCGCCAATGGTTTTGTCAACAGCGGCCTTGTCGCCCGCCATGTGGGTGAAGGCTTGATTGTCCGGACAGTCTTCCCACACGGCGCGGGCCTGCGGTGCGACGGCATCTGCGGTGCTCGACACGGCCGACAGCGCCTCGTAGTCGACCACGATCGCCTCGGCGGCATCCTTGGCTTGTTCGAGGGTGTCGGCCACCACCAAGGCCACCGGTTCGCCCACATAGCGCACCCGCTCCCGCGCCAGAAACGGCTGTGAGGAACTGAAGGCCGGCGTGCCGTCGCGCCGCTTGCGCGGGGTGTGCGGCCGCAGCGTGCCAAGCCGGAGCACCTCCGCATCATTTCCGGTCAGGACCAGAAGAACGCCGGGGACGGCTTCGGCGTTTGTCGCGTCGATCCGCACGATCTCCGCATGGGCGTGCGGCGAGCGCAAGACGTAGGCCCGCGCCTGGCCGACCACCTGCACATCATCGACGTAGCGCCCTGCGCCCCGCACAAGATAGGGATCTTCCTGCCGCGGTACTGGTTGCCCGATGCCAAATTCGCCCATCGCCCGGGTCAACTCCTGAATTTGTTCGCCAGCGCGTCGGCGCCGCGGCCCAAGAGCCCGACGTCGGAGCCCACCGCCACAAACCTATAGCCCCAGCCAATGTAGCGTCGCACGTCCTCCTCGCTGCTGCTGAGGATTCCGGCGGGCGTGCCGACGGCTTTGAGGCGGCGAACGCAGCTCTCCAGGGCTTTCTGCACGTCCGGATGGGCTGGGTTGCCGATATGGCCGAGCGAGGCGGAAAGGTCGGACGGCCCGATGAACACGCCGTCGATGCCCTCGACTGCAGCGATTGCCTCAAGCTGGTCCATCGCGCTGCGGGTCTCGACCTGGACCAGGAGACAAATCTCCGAATTTGCCTTTTTGAGATAGTCGGTGACGCGGCCATAGCGGCTCGCCCGGCTGGCCACCGCGACGCCGCGCAAGCCGCTCGTCGGATAGCGCACCGCCTCGACGGCGCGCTTCGCCTCGGCGGGATTTTGCACGTAAGGCACCAGCAGCGTCTGTACGCCGATATCGAGGCAGCGCTTGATGATGACGATGTCGTTCCACGCCGGCCGTACGATCGGGGTTGCGCCGCCTCCCTCGCAGGCCTGCAATTGCGACAGGACATCGGGGATTTCGTTGGGCGAATGCTCAGTGTCGATCAGCAGCCAATCGAAGCCGGAGTCGCGCACGACGTCGACCGCGATGTTGCTGCACAGGCTGCACCACAGGCCGATCTGAAGATCGCCGGCCGCGATGGCGTGCTTGAAACGGTTACGGGGAAGGTCCATCGTTTTCTCCGGTTAGGCGGATTTCGGTTTGGTCGCAATCATCTGTCGGGTCCTGGGTTGGGCGTCCCGCCTCTCCTCAAAGGGCGGGCGCGACACCTGCGGTGCCGGCACGCCTTGCTTTGCCCACCCGGCTACCCCGATCCGGGAAATCTTTCTGCGTTCACACGAACTGCACCGCGATGCCGCCGAGCGCCCCGAAATCGCCATGCAGCGTGTCGCCCTTGCGGGCGAATACGACCCGGGTAAAGGAGCCCGCCAGGACGATGTGGCCGGGCTCGAGCGACACGCCATGTGCACCGAGCTTGTTGGCAAGCCAGGCAACGCCCATGGCAGGATGGCCAAGCACCCCCGCCGCGACGCCGGTCTCCTCGATTTCGGAATTGCGGTACATGATGCCGCCGACCCAGCGCAGATCCACCTCGGTCGGCCCGACCGGTCGCCCGCCCATCACGATGCCGGCAGCAGCGCCGTTGTCGGCTACCGTATCGACGATCTTGCGCGGATCCTGGATCCGCGCATCGACGATTTCCAGCGACGGGATGACGTATTCGGTCGTGCGCAGCACGTCGGCGAGGCCGACGCCCGGGCCAAGCAGGCGCTTGCCGAGCACAAAGGCCAATTCGATCTCGACCCGCGGCAGGCAGAAATTCTCGTGCGGCACCTTCGCGCCATCGGCGATCATCATCGTGTCGAGCAGGTGGCCGTAGTCCGGTTCATCAATCTGGGAGGACCGCTGCATCGCCTTGGAGGTCAGGCCGACCTTGTGGCCGATCAACCTGGCGCCGGCCGTGATCTTGCGCTTTGCCACTTCGGTCGAGATGGCATAGGAATCCTCCAGCGTGAGATCCGGCCAGGTCTTGGAGAGCTGAACGGCCTGTTTGCGGTCCTTTTCGGCCGTCATCAGAATGTCGGCGGCCTTTCTGCGGTCGGCGTCGGAAAGCATGGCTTCCTCCGGGTGCGGGCCCGCATTGTTATTGCACCGCCTCGGCGTTGACAATGAAGCGCCACGGCCTGCGGCTCCGAGTCTCCTGGCCTACACCGCGGTTTCGGTCGAGCCGTCGAGCCGGCCTTCGCCCAGCCGTTGGTAAGCTCCACCAAATGGTGCCGGGCCCGCGGCCCGCCGCGCTCGAAGGCCATTCCGCGCAATATCAAGTGCCGGGAATATCGCTGGCTGCTGATTCATCCCGGCGCCTTCGGCGCGATCTGCGAGAGCCTAAATGGCCCGCTTGCCTATTGCGTTGGAGGACGGCGAGCAGCCTCGTCACACAACCTTGAATGTCCGCGCAGACATTGCACATGCCGGTCACACGGCATTTGCGCAAACAGCCGATTGCAGTAAAGTCACGCCACATTAAGGAATCCCAGGTCCAGACATGAACGTGATCGAGAAGCCGCCGCCGCCCCGCGCGCAAGATGCACCCCATGATCTCGATCGCTTCCGCCTGCGCCGTTTCATCGAAAGTCTGGCCGGCACCGATGAGCTGGAGCGGCGCGAAACGCCGGTCGAGCTTGCCGATATTGCCAGGATCGTCGACGGTAATCCGCGCGCCGTGCATTTTCTCGCTGCCGGGCCTGAGCGGCAGGAACTCGTCGGCAATGTCATGTCGAGCCGGTCCCGCATCGCCCGCGCGTTCGGGGTTGCGCCGGAGCGTCTCGCAGCAGAAATCAGGCGGCGGCTTGCCGGCACGCCACAGATCGTCGAGGTCGGCCGGACGGCAGCGCCCGTCCAGGAGTTGGTGCTCGTTGGTGCGGCGGCGGACCTGACAGCGCTGCCGGTGCACCTCCAGCACGGCCTTGATGGCGCTCCCTACATCTCCGCCTCGATCGATTACGCCATCGATTCCCGGACCGGCTGGACGAATGTCGGCATCCGGCGCCTGATGTTGCGCGGGCGCCGCGAGGCCGGCGTCGACCTGGTGTCGCCGAGCGATCTGCGCGCGCTCTACGAGACAAGCGCTGCCGCCGGCGAACCGCTGCCGGTGAGTTTCGTGGTCGGCGCACACCCCGCCGATCATATCGCCGCCGTAATGCGCATGCCGGTCGATGAACTCGGAATTGTGGCAACACTGCGCGACGGCCCGCTGGCTGTCGTCAAAAGCGTCACCAACGATATCCGCGTTCCGGCCGACGCCGAGATGGTGCTGGAAGGCTATTTCGACGCGCGCGGGCACGTCGAGGCCGAAGGTCCTTACGGCGAGTTCCTCGGCTACTACGGCGCGGTCAAGCGCAACCCGGTCTTCCAGCTCACCGCCATCACCCGCCGTCGCGACGCCCTGTTCCAGACCGCGACGATCGGAGGGAGCGCGATGAGCCGCACGGACACAGCTGTGCTCACCGCTGTGCGCACCGAAGTGGTGATCTGGAAGGCCCTCGAGATCGCCGTGCGCGAGCCAGTCGCTGTCTACGCGACCGCTTCGAGCGGCGGAAACTTCAACGTTCGGGTGGCGCTGCGCCAGCGGGTGCCCGGCGAGGCGCGCAATGCGATTGCGGCCTGCATGAGCGCGCTCGTCAACGTCAAGAACGTGTTCGTGGTTGACCCCGATATCGACATCACCTCGGACGAGCAGATGGACTGGGCGATGGCGACGCGGTTCCAGCCCGACCGCGATCTCATCGTGCTGTCGGGCATGCGCACCTTGCCGCTCGATCCGTCCATCACCAGCGGTCGCGTCGGCGCCAAAGCGGGCTTCGACCTCACCTGGCCGTTCGGCACAGCCGGCCGCCTGGAAACCCGCGTGCCCGGCCCGCCGCGCTTTGCGGGCGCGCGCTTCGCCTCGATCGAGGCTGCGCTCAATCACGGACCGAAATATTTCGAAGAGCTCATGACCGCGGTCGGCAGCCGCGACGGCCGAGAGATCGTGCGCGAGCTCGAACTCCTGCGAACGACCCTTGGATTGGATCGCGACCAGGACGGGCGCTACGTTGTGAGGCCGACCGCTCGCGCGTGATCCCACTGCTGCCGAGATGAAGGCGCGCTCTTGTGCGCCGTGCCACCGCCTGCCTATGCTGCCCCGCAACCGGCCAGGATAGGGCGGGGGCGCCGGCCACGCGGAGCTTGTCATCGGGCCCGCCGAACCAGACAACCGGCGGCTTTGACGACCCTGCCGCTGGCGGTGGCTGCGGCGACCGGGAGGAACATCATGGTTTTGCGCTCAATCCGGCTGGCGGCGTTCGCTTTCACCCTCGCCCCTTGTCTGCTCGCGTCGGCGGCAGCGGAGGAAACCGTCCACATCGGGATCGCCCGCTCGGTCTCAAACGGGGCCGAACTGATCGCGATCGAGAAAGGCTATTTCCGCGAAGCCGGCATCAAGGTCGAGATCGACGATATCGACACCTCGGCAAATACCATGGCGCTGCTCGCCACCAATCGCCTGCAGGTGATCGCCGGCGGCGTCTCGGCCGGCTATTTCAACGCGATCGAGAAGGGCCTTCCGATCATCATCATCGCGGATCGGGTGTCGACGCCGATCGGCCACAACCTGATGCTGCGGCCCGATCTCAAGGACAAGATCACAAGCCTCGCCCAACTCAAGGGCAAGGTGATCGGCAGCAACGGCGCCGGCTCGGTGTCGACTTACGAAGTCGGCAAGATGCTGGAGACGGCAGGCATCGCCATTGCCGACGTCGACGTGAAGATTTTTCCATTCACTCAGATGCCGGTTGCCTTCGCCAACAAGGCGATCGACGCCGGCATCGTGATCCCGCCGTTCGTGTCAGAGTTCCTCGAGCAGGGGATTGCGGTCGGCTTTGCGGCGCCCGATCTGCTTGTCAAGCCGAGCCCCATGACGATCGCCGTGATCATGGTCAATTCCGACTGGGCGATGAAAAACACCACATTGCTGCGCAACTACTACACGGCCTACCTGCGCGGCGTGCGCGACTACTGCGACGCCTATCATGGCGCACCGGTGAAGGAGCAGATTATCGCGGCGCTGATCCGTCATGGCTCCGAGCGGCGCCCGGAACTGCTGTACAAATATCCTTGGCCGGCACGCAGTCCGAACGGCCGCATCAATATCGCCAGCATGCTCGACATGCAGGACTGGTTCGTCAAGAACGGCTACGCACACGCCAAATTCCCGCCTGAGCGCCTGGTCGACCTGAGCTATGCGGATTTTGCGGTTCAAAAGCTTGGGCCATTTGTTCCTGCCAACAAGGATTCCAAGCTCGAAGGTTGCCGCTGATGCAAAATCGGCGCGGCGCGACGATCGCTATTGCGGGCTTGCGCAAGGAATTTGGCGAGGGGCGAGAGCGCGTCGTTGCGCTCGACGGCATAAATCTCACCATCGCTGCGGGCGAATTCTGTTGCATCGTCGGGCCGAGCGGCTGTGGGAAATCCACGCTGTTGCGGATTTTGGCGGGCCTCGAGCGCGCCACCAGCGGCGCCATCGATATCGACGCCAAAGGCTGGCCTGTCGCCAATGCCATGGTGTTCCAGGAGAGCGGACTGTTTCCCTGGATGAACATCGAGAAAAACGTTGGCTTCGGATTGATGACTCAAGGCATTGCCGCGACCGAAGCCGGCAAGCGCGTCGATGCGGCGCTGCGCCTCGTCGGCCTTAGCAAATTTCGTCATCACTATCCGCACCAGCTGTCCGGCGGCATGCGCCAGCGCGGCGCCATTGCTCGGGCGTTCGTGACCGACCCCGGTATGCTCCTGATGGACGAGCCATTTGCGGCGCTTGACGCACAAAACCGCTTCATCCTCCAGGCCGAGTTGGTGCGCATCTGGGAGGAAACTGGCAAGACGGTGGTCTACATCACGCATTCGATCGAAGAGGCCCTGCTGCTCGGCGACCGCACCGTGGTGATGACGGCACAGCCGGGCCGCGTCAAAGAGATCATCGATATTCCGTTCCGGCATCCGCGAAACATTATGGAGCTGTCGGCGACCGCCGAGTTTGGCGCGCTCAAGCTTGCGATATGGCGTATTCTGGAAGATGAGGTTATGCGCGCCAGGGCGGAGATCGACGGATGAAGGAGCCATCGTCCAAGCTGAAGGAGCGCCTGCTCTCCCTCTCCTCGCCGATCGGATTGTTGGCGGTTTGGCAGATCCTGTTGGCGCTCGGCTTCGGCGATCGCCGCTTCGTGCCGGCGCCGAGCGACATCGCAGTGCGGTTCTGGGAACTCGCCGTAAGCGGCGAACTGGCCGGGCATACGGCGGTGACGCTGTGGCGGGTGCTTGCCGGTTTCGCCATCGGAGCCGTGCCGGCGGTCGCCATTGGCCTCTTAATGGCGATGTTCCGGCCGGCGCGGATTTTCTTCGACCCGTTGA
>JASHRR010000407.1 GCA_030037185.1 Xanthobacteraceae bacterium
TATGAGAAAGGCATCAAGATCACTGATGCCGAGATGAAACGCCTCAACATCCAGGGCGAAGCGTTCCATCCGGAATGGAACTACAGCGTCAAACCGAGATCGAAATCGTAGCACTTACCGTTGAGCGTGTCCTAACTCGCTTAATCGCGTTTTCGGCAACGTTATTGTTCCATGAAACTCCGTCATGATGAAGAAACGTGAACAATCGATCGCGATTTCTGAGTAGCCGCTCCTGCAACGCTTTCGATGCATCGGAATCGTACACGCGGCCGACGAGACGTTCGAAAAATGCCGCCACAGCCTTGCTATGCCGCTCCAGATGCCGCCGCTTCAGGCCATGCTCGTCGATGGTCATGACGATCGAGCGCAAAAGGGCGCCGAATGGCGTTGTAATCGACTGAAGTTCGTGATCGAAGGGATTATCGAGTATCGCCCCGTTCATATCGCGCATCAGATGAATGAGGCATCGCTGCTGTAAGCAATTGAGACCGTCGTAAGCGGAATAAAAGTCGGAGACGAGAACGCCGTTGAAGTCCTTGAGCGTCTCTCGCAGAAACTCACCCTCCCGAGACGGGCGATAGATGTAGACCGCGGCCTCGATATTAGCGAAGACCCAGACGTAGCCCGTGCCAGTCTTTAGCTTCACTTCGGTTTCGTCGGCATAGAGCACCGGCCCGGCGACGATTTTCGCCGAGAGCCTTCTATAGGTATGCAGATAGTACTGGGCGAGCAGATGCCGGAAGGCAAGGAACTCCCACAACGTCACTCGAATCCCGAAGGTTTCGTCAAAGAACTCGGCAAGAGTTCTTAGCCCGAGCCGATGCGTGATCTGCTGGTACGCGAACCAACTCATGAAACCATGAAAGTGCTTAGCTACTCGATGATACCGGTCCGAGACGAAACAGTGTTCGCATCGCAGACATCGGTAGGCGACGGCTCGGATGTCGATGACCTTCCGTTTGATTGTACCCGGCGTGAAAACGATATCGTATGCTCGCTTGCACCTCGTCCGGACCCCCTTCGGCCTCTGCTTATCGAGAACAGAAACGAGCTCTTTGCTTTGGCATAGTGGGCATTTCGCTGCGGTTATTTCGACACAGTGTGTCCGACGAATTCTTCGGTTCCGCCAGGATCGGCTCCGAGGCGCGTTCCTGTCATATCGTCTCAGCGCTGCGCTGGTTCTCACGAATACCCGGCTGCGTTGGTAGTCGAAATACGCCCGCTTATTGACAAACTCGAAGTCTTCATGAACGAACTTTCTCCACGTCATAGTGTGGACTATCCTGTCAAGCTCTGTCACGGGTGCAACGCGAGGCCTCGCGGCCGGTTGGGATTTCGGCCCACCAACCGACGCTTCGCTTAGAAATTCAGTGACCTTACGGAGTGCATCGCAATCTTCGGAATTGTACTGGATCAGCTTGGCCTTCCAGCGCTCGTCATCGGACTCTTCCCAACGGATGCGCCAGGCAATGCTCCGGATGCCCGACGCATCTGATTCGCTCCAATGGCAACCGAGCCACCCAGCCACATCCTTGAGGCCATTCGAATAGGTTGGAAAATAGAAGTGCGGATAAATAATCGTTAGGACGTTCGTTAACGCGGCAATCACAGCGTCGATGTTGTTCTTTTGCGGGGCGTGGCGCCGCATACGGACAATAAAAGCCTTCTCATAACCGCCGTAACAATAGATCCGCGGCGCGTCGTAACGCGCAATAACGTCAAGAAATTGGTTGAAAATATTAATTTCTTGATCCTTGTTATCAGCCCAAAACGAATGACGCTCGACGCGTTCACCGTCGCAGACGATGAGGCCAATCAAATAAATGAAGCCTTCGTCCGGAACACCCTCGATATCCACGTAGATGCGGACACGCGCGGTCGGAACCGCCGGTTTACCAAACACGTAGATGGTCCTGTCGCGAATCGCGAGCGCGTGAAGGGCATGATCACGCCGCTTAAGCGGCTGATCGGATCGCTTGCCGCGCCGGCGGGGTCGAAATGTATGGGCGAGTTGGGTTAGCGTGAGCAGACCCTTCCTGCTGTATCTCCTGATCGCTCTCTCGCCGAGGCCACGCAGGAGGCTGAGATTGTCCTCTTTGACGGCCTGGGCGTAGCACCGCTCACGGAATTCGCAGACAGGGCAGTGATCATTCAACAGAAGTTTCGGCGGCATCTCAACCCGCTGCATGCGCTCCACATCACGAAGGAGGTCCTCGGCCGCCCGTGAAGCCGCGCCAAAGCTAATGGTCGTCATGGCGCAATCGCGCCCCAGATAGAGGACACCCCTTCTGGGAACTGTGCCCTGGATACGCGCTAGGAGAACGGCAAACATTGCGAGCAGACGCCGCTCCGCTTTCCGAACACACGGCGCCTCGCTGAACATCACCGGCTCGTAGTGAAAATCGCCCATGGTGGAGGCGCCGTCGACCTTCCTCAGTCCGTCGAATTGGATCGCATGGCGATCGTCCTCAAAGTACCCAGAGAGAATAAACGGGAGTCCCTTGCGCAGGACCGATCGAGACAAGGCGACGTCCGTCGCTAGGTCACCTTCGGTGTATTGCCGTCGGATCCGTCCGATCGCCTTGACGCGCAGCTGTTGGCGCGCGTCGACGAGGAGTGTCTCGAAGTCAGACTTGGTGCCCTTTTCGCTACACAGCCGAAAATGCGCCTTGAGGCGGCAGTGCTGCTGCGCATCCAGAACATCGTTGGTGATTTTGGAGGCCATGCCACATCCCGCTGTTGCCAACAGGGCACCACGAACAATACCCGATGTTGGCGATGCCTGCCTTAGCTGAACGAGCAGGTGCAGCGCTCATGCCCGATTGGCGGTTTTTGACGCCCAGCCGGCAAGTCCGGCGTCCTTTGGAATGACGCCACGTGGGGGCTTCATCCGTAAGCGCACTCAAAGGCGTTGCCCGAAGGTTTTATCGATATAGTATCATAGCCGGACAACAAGGCTGACACGAAATAGTATAGTCCCCTATCGCTCATCACATTGGCGTCGCAAGACGAGAGCCCTGAAACAAGCATGCGAAAGGCGGAGTTTTCCGAAACGAAATGCACGACAGACCGCATGAGAGCGCGATGTCTCTTGCTTGGGAGTAGCCGGCGCGAGGAGGGAGGGTGGAAAAGGCGTTTTGTGTTTTGTGGGACTTCTTGTTCCCGGGGGGCTCAAACCGTTCCCGGGGCTCAAACGGCCTGGTCACCTCTTCCGGCAAGTTCGCCGATCCCTTCTCAGGGTACACCTTTGGGTTGGCGCTGCGGTTGTCGTCAATATCTGTCTGGTGACCCTCGGCGGGCAGTGTCGTTCTGTTCGAGCACGAACTGTACTGTACAGCTTTTCTCCCCCGATCCTGCGCTGACAACGTGGGACCATCAGCGACGGCTGAGCGCCTCTGAATTGATGCGAGCGGCTCTCTGGCAATATCCGCATGATCGTGTCGTCAGCGTGGGGGACCGGAAGGTCTCGGCTGACGTCATTGCAGAGCTTTGGCTGGAGGGGGAAGGTGGATTGCGACGACGGTTGTTGAATCCCTATAGCGGTGCGGAACCAATCAGTCTGCAGGCTCTCGGCTTTCTCCGGATGCCCATATCAACTCTTTTGGGCGGGCATTTGGGCCGCGTCGCCAATGGAATCGGTTCACCGGTGATGGTGCTGCTGTCGCTTAGCGGCGCATTCCTATGGCTTGGCAATCTCAAGCGATCTCGCTTCCTGTCCAAGCGACCGGCAGCTGATCTGGCGGAACGAGCGCGCAAGCTCCCATCGTCGTACCGGCGTGTCGATGATCATCTTCGCCGTCCTGTGGGGCGGCACCGGGCATGTTTCGCGTTTCCCCTCGGTCGTGCACAGTCTTGTCGGGACTTCCTTCGGGCGAAGCGATCTTGCGGGCGCTGTGCCATTCACTCAGGCTCGGCAGGCGGATGGTTCACCAAAACCCTGTGGACCGCCTCCGGCCTCTCACCTCCCTCCTCGCCATAACGGAGTGATGGGATTGCGCCGGAGAGCGCCCGAACCATTGGTTGACTGATGAGCAAGCGCTAAACCTTCGGACCGCCGTCGTTATCGTCACCTGATGGCATTTTCTTGCCACCTGGAAGTTCGACCGAACGTGCCGCCCCCGTGAACGGCTCCGACTTGGCGCGATACCCGAGCACGGTGACCTGGTCGCCCACTTTCAACATGGTCTTGGTCCACCCTTTTTTCTCGAGCATGGCGGGACTCGCCGCTTCGAGGCTCCAATCCCTCGTCTGTCCCGCTGGATCCCTGACAGCAACGTGGAAGACAACATGGGGCTCGTTCCACTCAACCTTCGTCACCTTCCCGGTCAGATTTACGGGTGCACTGGCATCGAATTCGGATGCGAATGGGTGATGGGCAAACGCGGGGGCCGCCAGGATGAGAAGTCCCAACGCCGCAAAACTGGCGATTTTCATGACCTAATCTCCTTGAGGAACGCGCGAACGCGCACCCAAAATTAACTCGGAGATGGAAATGCGGTTCCCAAACGCAGGTCGGATTCTACTTTAGAGAGCGTCGACCTAATTCTCAACTCGCAATCAGGACTTGAGCTACAGGCCGCCGCTCACACTCGGGTTAGAGGTTGTTGGCGTGGATCAATTTTTTTGGAGATCTGCCGCTCGACCGAACACTGTTCCATCGGGCAGCGTGATCTTCAGAAATTGGCCACGATTCGTCCCTTCGCGTAGAGGGTGGACCGTCGCAGTGACAGTCATCCCGGGAGTGAGCGTCCTCGGCCGCCAACCCTCGCGCGAAAAGGGCCGTCCGGAGGAATGGGCAATTGAGATGAACGGATCGAGCAGCCTGATGTCAACCGTCAATATGATCCACGCGTGAGGGCTCGTCCACTGGAACTCCTTGACGGCCCTTCCAAGGTTACCTCCCTCTCAGAATCGAACCTTGCAAACGCATGGTGCGCCTGCGCTGATGCCAGCGAGAACTAGCGCTTTCTCTCGTTACCTGTAGGTCGAGATTGCCTGGCCGAGGATACGGAATGACATGAAGGTCAGGAGCCCAGAGCCGGCGTCGAACCCTTTTGCGAGATTGCGCATCAGCTCACTTTGGGGCCGGGCTCAAGGGGAGTCACAGGCTATTCCGGCCGGGGGCTGCGTGAAGTACGACTGATTGGCCCCACG
>JASHRR010000408.1 GCA_030037185.1 Xanthobacteraceae bacterium
GGCGCCGGTGATCGCCCGGCCACGTTCCATGCTCACGCCCTGACCACGCTGCGTGGTCATCGCCTGACTGCGTTGTCGCGAGCCCTGGAGGTTCGAGCCTTGTTCAGCGGCTTGCGCGTTGCCCTGGCTCATGGCGGCGGGTGCTTGCGGGGACGCATTGTTTTGCGACTGACCGCTTTGCAAGGAGTGCCCAACTGCCAAGCCGGTGCCACCCATGAGGACAGCGGCCGTTGAAATGGTAATCAACTTGCTCGCTCGCATCTTCTCGTCTCCTTCTGTTGGAAGAACATGGCGGCAGATTGGACGCCGTTCATTGTCGCGCACCGACACGTGCCCACTCGCTTTTGACCGGTATCTGCGGCCTCACTGTCGAGCCCTGGGCCACTGCGCCCCCGGCGCCTATACTGCCAACCTGTGCGCACGCCCGCGGGGCGATGCCGCCGAGGGCAATCTCGCACTGACATCGGTGAACGACACACCGACCAATTGGAAATGACGCCGCGGTGTCGTTGTTCCGAATCTTTCAATGTAGCTGACAAACAGCTTGTCGCAGGCAATTCATCCGGCATTCATCACAAAGAGCCGTGGCAAGCCAGTGGATTGATCATCCTGGCAATTCAACCGATTTAATTTGTTCAACTCGATAATCGTTCTGACCGCCGGGAATATAGAGTTACCAACGAGGAATGTTTGTCGATGTTTGTCAGCTGATCAAGTTCACTCGGGCCACGGCAGCAAGCGTGTCGCCGCCCTACGTTCCCACGGCGCCCTTGGCCAGAAATTGCTCCAGCCAATGGATATGGTAATTGCCGTCGACGAAATCGGAGTCGCGAACGAGCGCGCTGAACAAGGGCAGCGTTGTTTCGACGCCATCGACGACAAATTCGTCAATCGACCGGCGCAGCCGCATCAGGCATTCGGCGCGGGTTTTGCCGTGCACGATAAGCTTGCCGAGCAGCGAATCATAATGCGGCGGGATCGCGTAGCCTTGGTAAGCCGCCGAATCGATCCGCACGCCCATGCCGCCGGGCGGATGATAGTGCACGATCTTGCCCGGCGAGGGTCGAAACGACACCGGATTCTCCGCGTTGATGCGGCACTCCACGGCATGGCCGTGAAATTTCACGTCGCTTTGCGCAATCGCCAATCTGTCGCCGCTCGCGATGCGGATCTGCTCCAGCACAAGGTCGATGTCGGTGATCATCTCGGTCACCGGATGCTCGACCTGGAGGCGGGTGTTCATCTCGATGAAGTAGAAGCGGCCGTCCTCGTAGAGGAATTCGACGGTGCCGACCCCGAGATAGGCGAGCTTCTGCATCGCCACCGCTACGGTCTCACCGATCGCATGGCGTTCCTCAACATTAAGGGCCGGGGATGGGCTTTCCTCCAGCACCTTCTGGTGGCGACGCTGCAGCGAGCAGTCGCGCTCGCCGAGGTGGATCGCTGCGCCGCGGCCATCGCCAAGCACCTGGATTTCAATGTGGCGCGGCGTCTGCAGATATTTCTCGAGATAAACGGCATCGTCGCCGAACGCCGCTTTGGCTTCGGCGCGGGCGGTGGCGAGCGAAACCGCAAGATCGGCCGCGCTGCGAGCAACCTTCATCCCGCGGCCGCCGCCGCCTGCCGCTGCCTTCACCAGCACCGGGAAGCCGATCTCGCGGGCAGCGGCATGGGCTTCGGCATCCGAAGCGATGCCACCCTGCGATCCTGGCACCACCGGTATGCCGAGCCGTTGCGCCGTGCGCTTGGCCTCGATCTTGTCGCCCATCAGGCGGATGTGCTCGGGCTTCGGGCCGATGAACTGCACGCCATGCTCAATCAGGATTTCGGCAAACCGCGCATTCTCGGAGAGGAAGCCGTACCCCGGGTGCACGGCGTCGGCACCGGTGATCTCGCATGCGGTAAGCAGTGCCGGAACGTTGAGATAGCTGTCGCGCGCGGGCGGCGGCCCGATGCAGACGCTTTCATCGGCGAGCCGGACATGCATGGCGTCGGCATCCGCGGTCGAGTGAACCGCCACAGTCGGAATGCCGAGATCTTTGCACGCGCGCAAGACGCGCAACGCGATCTCGCCCCGATTGGCGATCAGGATCTTCTCAAACATGGTTGCGGACGCGGCACGTCATTCGATGATCATCAGCGGTTCGTCGAACTCCACCGGCTGCGCGTCTTCGAACAGGATCTGGACGACCGTGCCGGACCTGGGCGCGGGAATCTGGTTGAGCGTTTTCATCGCCTCGACGATCAGCAGCGTATCGCCCTCCTTGACGGCGGAGCCGACCTCGCAAAACGGCTTGGCGCCAGGCTCGGGCGAGCGATAGGCCGTGCCAACCATCGGGGATGCCACCACACCGGGATGCTGGGATGGATCGATCGCAACCGCGGGCATCGCGGCGGGAACTGCGCGCGTGGCTTCAGGGGCGGCCGGCGCGTAGGTCACGGCGTTCTGACGGGCAATCCGCACGCGCACGCCGCGTTGCTCGATTTCGATCTCGGTAAGCCGCGTTTCGTCGAGAAGGCGCGCGAGCGTGCGCACCACATCCTCGTCCACCACGGCATTGGATTTCTTCCTGTCGTTGGCCGTCACCCGCTCAACTCCGTCTCGCTTTGGAAATCGCTGCAAGGCTGCCGGGGACCTGTTGCCGTCGATGCGCAAGCCACATTGCGTCATCCTTGTGCAGCGCTTTTACGCCAATTCGGACGGCCCTCAAATTTGTTTATCGGAAACCACCCCTCGAACATTTCCCGTTTAGTTAATCGCCGGGCCCGCCGGCCGGTCGGCGCAAAACCGTCCGCGTCTTGCCGGGTCGGCCCGCAGGTCATCGTCTCCCCGGATAACCGGGCGGGGCGATGCCGCAGGAGAGGTTCAAGCGCTATCGCAGCATGACGTCCTCGGCAAGCGCCGTCGTCAAAAAACGGCAGCCTGCAGCCCCTCCACCACGCGAACAGGCGTCGTAAGGTACAAGGCGGCGCGAGAGACCGCCTTTACCTGCGCAACAAGCGGTCTCGCTTGCTCGAAATCCGCCTGCTCAGCCGCAGGTGGCTTTGCCGCAACGGGCCGTACTGACCTTGGTGCGCAGCGC
>JASHRR010000409.1 GCA_030037185.1 Xanthobacteraceae bacterium
CGGTTGCGGTAGGTCGGCAGCGTCGAAGCCTCGATACCGTCGCTGTGGCGGCGAACCGTTGGGCGGGTCTCCTCGATGTACTCATAGAGATAGTCGCCGAGAAACAGCACCAGGTCGGGATTTTCGTCGGCAAGATGGCGGTAGGCGGCAAAATAACCGTGCTCATAGTTGGCGCAGGATACAAAACCGAACCGTACGCGTTGGACCGGCGCTCCGGCCGCTGGCGCCGTCATCGCCCGCCCCACCCGGCTCACCGCATCCCCGCACAGGAACCGGTACCAATACGGCCGGCCCGGCTGGAGGGCGGAGACATCGGCGTGGACCGACCACCCGTAGGCCGCTTCGGCGTCCGCAACGCCGCGGCGGACGATGTCGCTCATCGCCTCGTCGCCGGCGATCTCGTAGGCTACCGCTACATCGCCGCCGGTCATGCCGCCCGGGGTTGCCGGATTGGCGGAGAGCGGCTCGGGCGCAAGCCGTGTCCACAGCACGAAGCCATCCGGGCGCGGCGCGCCCGCCGCAACGCCGAGGCTGAACGGGTCAGCCGGCCAGGGGCGGAGTTGCGCCTGGGCGCTGCCGATTATGGCAGGCGGCGCCACGAGGCCGAGGCAGCCCGCGCCAAGCCCGCCAATCAGGCGGCGGCGGTCGATAAAAACATTCTTGCTCTCAGGCATCCGAAAAGACATGGGATTGGCCCTTTCAGCGAACAGGAGATGTCCTGCATCGACCGAAATCTGTTTCACGGATGTGACGAAAATGGGCTTGCCTCGCCTCATGCGGTCACCATCACAGTCGCAAGGCTGTGGTGGTTACCGGCGTTAAGCGCGGCGGCAAATCCCGTGCCAGGCGAGCCCGTACGCATTGCGAGCGGACGATCGCCACCTGCCTGGTTCGGCAACGTTTCCTCACAAAGCGTTCTGTCCACCGACGAATTGTCAGCCTACCGTTGGATCGGGCGCAAGTTTCGGGGCACACCTGCGTGTCAACCACTCGGCCGGTGAGGACGTTCGCACCGATCCTCACGGCTGCCCCCAAGGCGCATTCGGGAAAGCCCCTTGCGGCAACGGCGAGCAGCTATAACGCCGCGAACCATGTCCGCAGCGGCAGATGCGTGCCTTCGCGCGGCGTCCCAAAGCCGCCCGTGATTTGGCGTTGCAAGCTTTGCACTGGTGATCGTGCTTGCGACCACAGGCCACCGTTCGGCCAACGTTGTCGCATTTGGCGGGACCATGCGGCCAACGAACCCTTTCGAGATGTTGCCAACACGCATCATCATTCGCAGACTGCTTGAGGAAACCATCATCGACATGCCGAAACGTATGAAGGGGTTTGCCACGAATTTGACGCCGGCGACGCCGTCGAAACAGGGCTTCGCTGCTCTGTCGTGCGCGGTGGGAGACGGATCGGTTACGCTGGGCGTGGCGGCCCGATCAGCATGGAAGATTTCCAGTATTGACTGGCCATGCCTCGCTAGCCGAACTGCGCCCGGTGCTCCCGTCAGAACGGAGTTTGGCCGGTGGCGAAGGGGCGCCCCAGCTTGACAGCCACAGCGGCACCTCGCATAAGCAGGGCGCTGTTCTTTTGGATAGTGCCTCCGGCAACGCAAGATGCTGGTCGGAGAGCGAACACGGTAGGCCCCCGGAGACAGAGCGTCTCGTCCGAGCGAGTGCCGCCCATTGGCCGGGCACCGGCCGTTGGCTGCGAGGCCAAGAAACTCCACCCAGAGCGCTTGCGCTTGGTGGAGGTCGTTCATGTACCTGCAACGATAGCTCAGGAACGTCTCCCAAGGTAAGCAAAATGGATGCAGGCCAGATCGAAGGGCGAAAGGCGCGCGCCAAAGCCTGGTTCGAAGCGTTGCGCGACGACATCTGCGCGGCGTTCGAGCGGCTCGAAGCCGAGGCGCCGGCCTCGCTCTATGGCGAAAGCGTCGGCCAGTTCACGCGGACGCCGTGGGCGCGCAGCGATTATACCGGCGCGCCCGGCGGCGGCGGCGTCACGTCGATCATGAAGGGGCGTCTGTTCGAGAAGGTGGGCGTGCATGTCTCCACCGTATTCGGCCAATTCGCGCCGGAGTTCCGCGGCCAGATTCCCGGCGCCGAGACCGACCCGACCTTCTGGGCCTCGGGCATTTCGCTGATCGCCCACATGCAGAACCCGCATGTGCCGGCCGTACACATGAACACGCGCTTTGTCACCACCGCCAAAGCGTGGTTCGGCGGCGGGGCCGATCTCACCCCGGTGCTCGAGCATCGTCGCACCCAGCATGATCCCGACACGATCGCATTCCATAGCGCCATGAAGGCGGCCTGCGACGCCCACGCGACCGTCGCGCCCTATGGCAAATACAAGACGTGGTGCGACGAGTATTTCTTCCTGAAGCACCGCAACGAGATGCGCGGCATCGGCGGCATCTTCTACGACTACCTGGAAGCGGAGTGGGACGCCGCATTCGCATTCACCCAGGACGTCGGCCGCGCCTTCTTGAAAATCTATCCGGAGCTTGTGAGGCGCAATTACGCGACGCCGTGGACCGAGGCGGAACGAGAGGAGCAGCTGGTGCGACGCGGCCGCTATGTGGAGTTCAACCTCCTCTATGACCGCGGCACGGTGTTCGGCCTCAAGACTGGCGGCAATGTAGAGTCGATCTTGTCGTCGATGCCACCGGTGGTGAAGTGGCCGTAGCTTAGCAGGGTGGGCGGCAACTTGCTGCGGGGGCTGGGTTACTCGCATCGCGAGAATGGGCCGTTTCACCAGCGGCGTCGCGCCGATGACCGAATTTGCGAAGGCTTACGCTATGTGGGCGGCCCTTGGCCCTGCCTCCCGAATCTTCTCGCCATTGCGCCCCGCCAACGAATAGACGGGCACCAACGGTTGCTCCACAACGCGCCGGCAATCCTATGGCCCCGTCGCGTGCCGCGCTGCATCGCTTGCGATGCGGTCGAGCGCGACCTCGTCCTGCGGAAACCCCGCCATGATCCAGGCTTCCTCGGCGTTGCGCATCGCTGCTCCGAGCGCCGGCCCCTTGGGGACGCCACGCGCAATGAGGTCGGCGGACTTAAGCGGAAAGCGCGGCGCGCTCCAGCGCGCCGGCAATGTGGCGAGAGCCAGCCACGCCGAATCGGCGACGCCTTGCGGCGCCCGTGTCCAGGCGATCAACACGCGATCGACGTAACGGACAGGCCCGAGCCGGTAGAGAAGCACCCGCGCGCCAGCCTCGGCAAGGACCGGCGATAGGCGCCACCAGCGGTCTGCAATGGAAGCAAGGCGCTCGTATTCGGAGTTAAACAGGCGCAGCTTCTCCCGCAACCGCTCGGCATCCTCTTCAATTAAGACACCAAGCGCACCGAGCCGGCGCACCGCGTCCACGGCAAGCCCCGATGCTGCCTCGACCTTGATCATGTTGGCGAAGCTCGCGAGCAGGGCCACGCCGCCGAGCAGCCGCTCGGCGAAACCTGCTTGCGCCATCACCTCGAGGGTCGGCAGCGCGAACGGCGCGACCAGGAGTTTCATCAGTTCCGCGCGGATACGCTCGCGCGACAAGCTGCGCAGGCCATTGCGCGCCACGATGCACGCGTGCAGCCCTTCCGCGTCGGCGGGGCCCTGCGCATAGGATGCCTGAAAGCGGAAGAAACGCAGGATGCGAAGATAATCTTCGGCGATCCGCCGCGCCGGGTCGCCGATGAAACGGACACGACCCGCGTCAAGATCGGCGAGGCCGCCGACATAGTCGTGTACAATGCCGTCCGCCGAGATCGACATCGCATTGATCGTGAAATCGCGGCGCTCGGCATCGGCCTTCCAGTCCCGTCCGAACGCTACCCTGGCCTTGCGGCCGAAAGTCTCGACGTCCTGTCGCAATGTCGTGACCTCGAACGGGGTGCCGTCGACCACCAGCGTGACGGTGCCGTGATCGATGCCGGTCGGCACCGCCCTCAATCCGCCAGCCGCCGCGCGGCGCACCACCTCATCCGGCAGTGCCGTGGTGGCGATATCGATGTCGCTCAGCGGCAGCCCCATCAGCGCATTGCGCGCCGCTCCTCCGACAACCCGCGCTTCCTCGCCGCCGCTGTTGAGGATCGAGAGAGCGCGCGCGAGCGAGGATTCCCGCAGCCAGGTTGAGTCCGCCAACCGCACAGTCGCATTCATCTTTGGATGCCGGGCACAAACCGCCCGTTTTCCATATGCGCCGGGACATAGGTCGATCCGGGTGGCGCGCCGCCGAATTGCGCTAGAACTGCGAAACCCGCGACCACCAGCGTCAGCGCAGCAACGGTGAGCCACATGACCCGGGGGGGCGACCATGCAGAAACGTCGACCACCCCCGCCCGCGCGGCCCACAAAAACAGCGCATAGGCGGCAAACGGCGCGATAAACAGCGCAAGTTCGGTGATGGCCTGGCGGATCATCGCCGTCCGCAGTGCGACCCGCAGCAACGCGCAACGAGCTTCATCGTCACCTCACGATCAAATTGCGCGACGTACCCGGGTGTTTGTTTAGGCCGGGGGCTCAAAGCGCACCGGCCGGAGGCCGGTTCTGTTGTCTCCATACCCATCTCCTGGTTGGATGAGGCGGCAGTATTGCAAAACCGACGTGACCTTGCCGACCGTGAATTGTCCCTTGTTTGACAACCGCTACGCGACCGACATGCACACCTTTGCGGGCACCCTTTTGCACCTCTGCCCGCACCGTGTCGCCTGTCTGGAACCCGTGAACGCGCTTGGTGCGCATACAGTATCCATGCGGCAATCCCTGCATGGTTAGCTTTGTCGGGCAGTACGCGCCGCGCCCGATGGCTTTGATTGCCAGTGCGGGGCACCGGCCAGCCTATTGCGGGCTCTCATACCCGGCCCGCGTACCCTGCCGGTACTCGGCACCAGATATTTCCGGGTTTTCGAGCGCCTGATCAAACCGAACGCGTTCGACAGATATCGCCCAGACGGGTGACGCAGCCGCTCGACCCAGGACATGCACGTATGAACCCTGCGCTGAAGGCTCGCAGGAAGCCAGCCCTCCGGCTTTCTTCTGTTAGCAAACCGCGGTGACCGGTAGCGAAGATTGGCGCCGCGGCGCCGCCGCCGAAACGCCCGGCGAAGAGCTTCGCTGATCTGTCGCCCGCGGCGGGCGAGTTCAAAGAGAGCCAGTACCTTTGCGGGCCTGTTCCCGTCCGCGTCAGTAACGACAGCAATGCCGGTGGTCTTGCTGCCGGGATCAAGCTTGACCCGGACCGGTTGAAGGTCTGCCCCGACCCGGTCCTTCAGGCGGATCGTGTAGGGACGGCGACGCACAACAACCGCCCCGCCGCGTTCGAGAAGGCGAGCCCTTTTCTCACAACACCGCATCAACGGCCGCTTACGCTTATCGAGAACGGATACCGACAGGCTTCGTCTCCTAAACTATGTCCTTGCGGACGTTGTGACGCTGCCCTTGCGGACAATCTCCCCTCGGGCAAGTTGAAGAGGCGCGTTTGAGCACGACCGGATTTCGTGCCTATCCGGGGTAAAGTCTTGCCTTCGAGAGGTTGCGAACTCAGGAAGCATTCGGACGTCGCTCTTGAACCTATCTGCAACGTAGCTTGGGGCCGTAGTCCCAAGCTGACCCCGGTAACCCACCGCCCAGAGGCCTTCCGGTCGGGGGCGGGTTATTCATCTTCTTCTTTACCCCCTTTGGGCACCCCCGAAGCGCCGCCCCCGTCTATCGCATTGATCGCCCGGCGCTGCCCTGACTTATCCGTGCCCCTGGCAAGCGGGAAGCAACGCTTGGATTGCCTTGGAAGCGGCCGATTTACTTGGCCCGTTGAAATGAAATGGTTATTTCCTGCGAGCTTTACTCCCGGTCACAATAGGTACAGAAATAAGCCAAATTTTTCAACATAGTATTGGCGTCGCCGGTCAGATTCAACAAGCCCATCAGGCCGCGACCGCGGGCCTTTTGCGGTCGGGCAAGAGATTAGCCTAACCCGCCAATCGCCGGCCGAACCTGCTCGCCCGAAGTCTCAAGGCCATTACCCCCACCTAACGCTCATCGGAGGGCCGGGCTGCCTTCGCCCCGTCGAGGTAAATCCGCTCACAGAGGTTGTGCAGAATACCCGCCGTGACACCCCAGATGTAATGGTTCAGGTAGGGAATTTCATAATAGTGGCGGATGATGCCGTTCCAATTGCGACTCTTACGCCTGTAATTCTCCGGCCTCATCAGGTATTGAAGCGGCACCTCGAAGATGTCGGCGACCTCGGAACGGTTGGCGGTCAGTGCGAAATCCGGCGCGACGCGCGCCACCGTCGGCAGAATGCGAAAGCCGCTGAAAGTCAGGTAAAGATCGAGATACCCGAGCAACTCGACCAGTGCCGGGTTGAGGCCGATCTCCTCCTCGGCCTCGCGCAGCGCGGCCGCGGCCGCCGTCTCATCGCCGTCGATCTTGCCGCCCGGAAACGCGATCTGGCCGCCGTGACTTGGCAAACCGGCGGTGCGCTCGGTCAAAATCACGGTCGGAGCCGCGCGGTCGACCACCGCAATAAGCACAGCTGCCGGCTTTGTGGCGGTCACGCCCGCCTTCGTCCATGACTCCGGATCGAGATCGAGATCGCCCCGGACGGCCGCAGCAGCGGGATCGCGCAGCGCCGCAGGCACATCGAACGAGAGCCGTTGGCGCACACGGTCAAAGAATTCCTGTGCGGAGAATGCAGCCTGATGTGCGGTGCCTGAAACCCGCCCGGCATCGGTCATCGGCCCACGTCCTCAAGGGTGCTGGCGGGGGCCATAGCATAGAATTGGCCGACCGACGCAACGCCGAACATCAGCGTGCCGGCAATCTCGCGCGCTTCGCCAAGGTCCACGAGTTCGTAGAACACCGTCCGGGTCACCTTGGCCCACAAGTTCCGGTGGATGTGGAGATAGGGTTTAAGCCCGCCGGTCGCAGTCTCTGGTTCGAACCGCAGCGGGTGGCCGGCCCCACACGCAACCCAATCGTCCACATTGGTGCGGAAACACAATTGCCGCCCCGCCCCACGGTAGCGGAGCTGCAATTCGACCGCCGTAAACGGCGCATCATCCACCACGATGCCGCATTTTTCTATCGGAGTGACGAGGAAATATTGTTCGCCCTCGCGTTTTAATATGGAGGCGAACAACTTGACCAGGGCGGGGCGGCCGATCGGGGTTCCGTGGTAGAACCAGGTACCGTCGGCCGCAATCCGCATATCGATTTCGCCGCAATGGGCCGGATTCCACAGATGGATCGGGGGTGGTTCTTTGCGCGAGGCGGCATTCACCTCATCCGCAAGACCGTCGAGCCCGCTCTTGCCGCCCTGCCTTTGCTCCGCCATGGTTTGCCCCGGGTCGACCGCCCCGCTCGCGAAAAAATGATGACCCGGCCTGGCGCCGCACTCACGTCAAAACGATCGCCATCGCAGCAAAATAGCGTACACTTGACATGGGGGGTAGACGACGGCCCTCCTAACCCCCCTGGCGTCGGGGGGAAGTCAGGCAGGCGGTTACGGCCTGGTTTTTGCAGGCAGATCAGTTTGTGCGGTGCCAGAAACGTTGAGGAGTAAGCCTTATGGCGACATCGTCCGGCGAAAGCCTGGAGAAATTGGAAGACATGATCGTCCGTGCTGCCGAGACGACGGCCGGGCATGTGCGCGCCGCCAAAGAGGCGATCGGCGCGGTTATTTTTGGGCAGGACAAAGTCATAGAACAGGCGCTCATCACCGTGCTGTGCGGCGGCCACGCGCTGCTGATCGGTCTTCCCGGCCTTGCCAAGACCAAGCTTGTCGACACCATGGGCACCGTGCTGGGCCTAGACGCACGGCGAATTCAATTCACACCGGACCTGATGCCCTCCGATATTCTCGGCACCGAGGTGCTCGAGGAATCGACCTCCGGCAAGCGCAATTTCCGTTTCATTCCCGGTCCGATCTTCGCCCAGCTCCTGTTGGCCGACGAGATCAACCGGGCGAGCCCGCGAACCCAATCGGCGCTGCTGCAGGCCATGCAGGAGCAGCATGTCAGCGTTGCCGGTACGCGCCACGACGTGCCGCGGCCCTTCCACGTGCTCTCAACGCAGAATCCCATCGAGCAGGAAGGCACTTACCCGCTTCCCGAAGCCCAGCTCGACCGCTTCCTGATGGAGATCGATGTCGACTATCCGAGCGTCGAGGCTGAGCGCCGCATTGTGTTCGACACCACCGGCACCGAAGAAACCAAGCCGAAGCCGGTGATGACTGCTGACGACCTGATCGCGGCCCAGCGGCTGGTGCGCCGGCTGCCGGTCGGAGAATCGGTCGTGGATGCCATTTTGACGCTCGTGCGTTCGGCTCGCCCGGGCCCGGAAGCGGGCGATGCCGGCAAGCTGATCGCCTGGGGCCCCAGCCCGCGCGCGAGCCAGGCCCTGATGCTCACGGTGCGTGCGCGCGCGCTCCTCGACGGACGCTTGGCGCCGTCGGCGGATGATGTCATCGCGCTTGCCGAACCGGTGCTCAAGCACCGCATGGCACTGACTTTCGCAGCACGAGCGGAGGGTGAGACCATTTCGGGAGTGGTGGGGCGCCTGAAGTCGCGGATAGGATGATGGCTATATTCTCGTCCGCGCCTCCCGACGTCGCGGCCGTCCCCCACGCGGTTGGCGAAAGCCAGACCCTCGCGGCGAGCATGCCCCGGCTGATCCTGGAGGCGAGGCGCATTGCCGCCACCATCATCCACGGATTGCACGGCCGCCGCCGCGCGGGCTCGGGCGAAAATTTCTGGCAATATCGCCGGTTTGTCATGGGCGAGCCGGCGGCGCGCGTCGACTGGCGCCGCTCGGCGCGCGATGATTTCCTCTACGTCCGCGAGCAGGAATGGGAAGCCGCCCACACGGTTTGGATCTGGCCCGACCGTTCGTCGTCGATGGCCTTCCGCTCACCGCTCGCCGCCGAAAGCAAGGTGCATCGCGCCCTGGTGATTGGGTTTGCGCTCGCCGACGTCCTCGTGCACGGCGGGGAACGGGTCGGCGTTCCCGGCCTGACGCGACCGACCGGCGCGCGCAATCTGGTCGAGACGATCTCCCAAACCATGATCCACGATCCCGGCGCGCGGACAAGCCTGCCGGTTGCTTTTGCGCCGGCTCCGCTCGCCGAGTTCATCATGCTCTCGGATTTGTGGAGCCCGTTTGCGGAGATCAAAGCCACCATCGGTCGGCTGTCGGCGTCCGGATCGCTGGGCCACGTGGTGCAGATCGTCGACCCCGCAGAGGAGACCTTCCCTTACGCGGGGCGCGTCGAATTCGTCGAGCCGGAAGGGGCCGGCACCGTCACGGCCGGCCGCGCCGAGAACTGGCGGGAGGATTACCAGGCGAGAGTTGCGCGGCATCGCGCCGAGATCCGCGCCGAGACCGAACGCCTCGGCTGGAGCTTTATCGTTCACCGCACCGACCGGCCGGCGACCGAGCTCTTGCTCAAGCTGCATGAGCGGCTGGGCAGCGAGCGCGGTAGCGTTGGACATCGCGCCCCCGCCCTGATGGAGCGACAACTATGATGGCCGGCATCCCCCTCGCCTTCGCCGAACCGCTGGTTCTGCTCGGGCTCTTGAGCCTGCCCGTCCTGTGGTGGCTGTTGCGCCTGGTGCCGCCGCGTCCCCGGCGCATCGATTTTCCTCCGACCCGGATGCTGTTCGACATCATCCCCAGGGAGGACACCCCGGCGCGCACGCCGTGGTGGCTTACCCTGCTCCGGCTGATGTTGGCCGCGCTGGTGATTATTGCGGCGGCGGGACCGCTGTGGAACCCGCCGGTCACGACCACCAGCGCGAACGCGCCGCTGGTCTTGCTCATCGACGATGGTTTCGCTGCAGCCAACACCTGGGACGGGCGCATGCGCACCGCCGAGGATCTGATCGCCGGCGCGGACGCCAACGCGCGCGGGGTCGCGGTGGTGCCGCTGTCGGTGACCGGGCGCGACATTTCGCTTGAGACCGCGGCAGCGGCAAAAGCGCGGTTACGCCTCGTCAAACCGAAACCCCACGCGGTCGAACGCACCGAAGCCCTTCCGGCCCTGGAACGTTTCCTAATGACAACGCCGGACGTCGAGATCGTCTGGCTGTCGGACGGCATCGATACCGGCCACGCCGGCGACTTCGTCCTCGCACTCGCCCGCCTCGCCGACAAGCGGCCGGTTACGGTCGTGGAGGGCGGTGTCAAACCGGCTCGCGCACTCGCGGCGGCCGACAATGAGGCCGGCGTGCTCAGCGTGAAAGTACTGCGCGCCGCCACCGGAAGCGACGATGTTGGCGTCGTGCGTGCCCTTGATCTCAAGGGGCTGCCGCTGGGCGAAGCCGAATTCGGCTTCAAATTAAGCGAGCGCGAAACCGACGCGCAGCTCGATCTTCCCGTCGAGATTCGCAACGATATCGCTCGGATCGAGATCGAAGGCGAACGATCGGCAGGCGCGGTGCAGCTCCTTGACAAGCGATGGCGCCGACGAACCGTGGGCGTGATCACCGGCTCGACTGTCGATACGGCGCAGCCGCTCCTCGCCTCCACATTCTATCTCTCCCGCGCGCTCGGTCCATTTGCGGATGTGCGGCTTGCCGAACGCGGCTCGCCGGCCGAGATGGTGAATCAGTTCATCGAGCAACGCCTGCCGATGATCATCCTCGCTGACGTCGGTACCATCGCGGGCGAGGCGCATGAGCGCCTCTCCCGGTGGATCGACGACGGCGGCGTGCTGGTGCGGTTTGCCGGCCCGCGGCTGGCGGCGGCAGCCGATGACGACCTGGTTCCGGTGAGGCTGCGCCGGGGCGGCCGCATTCTCGGCGGTAGCCTGAGCTGGGATCAGCCGCAGCATCTCGCCGGTTTTTCGCATGAGAGCCCGTTCAACGGCATGGTGGTGCCAGACGATGTGACCGTGAGCCGGCAGGTTCTGGCAGAGCCAGACGCCGGATTGTCGGAGCACACCTGGGCAATGCTCGGCGATGGCACGCCGCTCGTCACCGCGGGACGGAAAGGCAAAGGAATGATCGTACTGTTCCATGTGACGGCGGACACCAAGTGGTCCGACCTGCCATTGTCGGGGGCTTTCGTCGACATGCTGAGACACATCGTTGGCATTTCCGGCGCGACAGGCGCAACCGAGGCCAATGCGGCTACCGGGGCGCAGAGCACCGTGCGCGAGGCGGTGCCGCCGACCCGTACGCTTGACGGTTTCGGCAGTTTCGAGCCGCCGCCCCCGACGGCTCGTCCGGTTCCGGCCGGATATCTGGGGCGCGCGACGGCGGAAAATCCGCCGGGGTTTTATGGCCCGCCGGAGGGGCTCGTCGCCGTCAACACGCTTGCTCCGGCGGACCGCCTGGAGCCGATCGATTACAAGCCGCTCAACGCGCGTTTTGAATATTTCCGCACCACCGAGCCGCAGGACCTGCGCGGACCGGTCTTCATGGCCGCGCTGGCATTGTTATTGATCGATGGGTTGGTGGTGTTCTGGCTTGCGGGCGGCATCTATCGGCTGCTGCCGCGGCGCGGCATCGCGACCTCCGTGCTGATTGCTGGCACCGTCGCGCTGGCCCTCGCCGCCATGCCAAGCGCCACCCGCGCCGCTGACGCCACGGCCGACCAGTTCGCGTCGCAGGCAACCCTCGAAACCCATCTCGCCTATGTGGTGACGGGCGACAACGAGGCGGATTCGGTGAGCAAAGCGGGGCTCACCGGACTGACCACCTTTCTGGCGCAGCGTACCGCGCTTGAAGCCGGCGATCCGATCGGCGTCGATCTCGAGCGGGACGAGCTGGCGTTCTTCCCGATCATCTATTGGCCGATCGTACCGGGCGCCCAAAAGCCGACGCCGCAGGCCTTGGCCCGCGTCGACGCCTATATGAAACAGGGCGGCACCGTGCTGTTCGACACCCGCGACGCCGTGCTGGCGCCCCCCGGGCCGGGCGGCGAAGCTAACAGCCCCGGCATGATGGAGCTGCGCGCGATCCTGTCGTCGCTCGACATTCCCGAGCTGGAGCCGGTGCCGCGCGACCACGTTCTGACCAAGACGTTCTTTCTTCTGCGCGACTTTCCGGGCCGTTTCACCTCGGGCCAGCTCTGGGTCGAAGCGCTGCAGAGCGAAAAGGACGAGGAGGAAGAAGAGACCAAGCGCCCGGCGCGCGGCGGCGACGGCGTATCCTCGATCATCATTACGTCGAACGACCTCGCCGGTGCCTGGGCGACGCGTCCCGACGGCCAGGCGATGCTGCCGCTGGTGCCCGGCGAGCCGCGCCAGCGCGAATTTGCATTCCGCGCCGGCGTCAATATTGTGATGTACGTGCTGACTGGTAACTACAAGGCCGATCAGGTCCACGTTCCGGCGCTTCTTGAGCGGCTCGGACAGTAGGAAGCAACGAGAACTCTGGAGGGTGGGCTGCGCCCATCCTCGAAGCTGCGGCCCGGGGTTGAGCGTCAGCGAAAGCCGGGAGCGGCATTGGCCCGCCGGGCACAGCAGCGCCGGATTTCGCTTCGCTCGATCCGGGCGACGGTTGTGCCGGGAACCAAAGCAGTAGGAACCCAATCGTGGCATTCGGTATCAGCTTCTCGCCTCTCGTTCCGATCGAATTCGTCTGGGCTGCCGCCGCGATCGCTGCGGTGGTGGCGGCGTTGCTGGCACTTACGCGTAGCCGCGGCGCGGCGATCCGGGCCGGGGCGCTCGCGCTGATGGTGCTTGCGCTCGCCAATCCGTCGCTCACCCGCGAGGATCGCGATCCGCTGACCTCGGTCGCCGTTGTCGTTGTCGACAAGAGCCCGAGCCAAAACTTCGGCGACCGCGCGGCCCAGACGGAGGCCGCGCGCGCGGCGGTCGCCGAGCGGCTTGCCCGCATTCCCGGCATCGAGACACGCGTGATCGAGGCCGGGGAGGCGGACGGCGAGACCGACGGCACCCGGCTGTTCAGCGCGCTCAATGCCACGCTCGCCGACGTGCCGCCCGACCGTGTTGCCGGCGCCATCTTTATAACCGACGGCCGCGTCCATGACGTGCCGTCAGACGCCGGCGCGCTCGGCTTCTCGGCGCCGGTCCATGCCCTCATCACCGGCTCGCCCAACGAAAAGGACCGCCGCGTCGTGCTCGTCGCAGCGCCACGGTTCGGCATCGTCGGCCAGAACCAGACCATATCGTTCCGGGTCGAGGACGAAGGCGTGCGCGCTTCGCCCACAGAGGTCAAGATCAGTCGCGACGGCGAACTGCTCGATCGCCGGGTCGTCACCCCTGGGCGGCAGGTGGACATTCAAATCCAGATCCCCCACGCGGGCCAGAACATCGTCGAAATCGAGGCGGCGCCGCTCGAAGGCGAGCTGACGCCCGTCAACAATCGCGCGGTGGTGTCGATCGACGGCGTGCGCGACAAGCTGCGCGTGCTCCTGGTTTCGGGAGAGCCCCACGCGGGCGAGCGCACGTGGCGGAACCTCCTCAAGTCCGATGCCAATGTCGACCTCGTCCACTTCACCATCCTGCGGCCGCCGGAGAAGCAGGACGGCACGCCGATCAACGAATTGTCCCTGATCGCTTTCCCGACGCGGGAGCTGTTCCAGCAGAAGATCAACGACTTCCAGCTGATCATCTTCGACCGCTATGCGCGGCAGGGCGTGCTGCCGATCGTCTATTTCGACAACATCACCAAATACGTCAGAAACGGCGGCGCCGTGCTGGTCGCGGCCGGCCCGGACTATGCGGGCCCCATCAGCATCTGGCGCACGCCGCTTGATGCCATCCTGCCATCCGAGCCGACTGGTCACGTCACCGAAACTCCCTTCCATGCTCACCTCACCGAGCTCGGGCGGCGTCATCCGGTGACGCGCGGCCTTGAAGGCGCCAACGAGGATCCGCCCCACTGGAGCCGCTTCTTCCGCGTGGTCGACACCAAGACCGTGGACGGCATGCCTTTGATGAATGGCGCCGGCGACGTGCCGCTGCTGGTGCTCGCACGCGAGGACAAAGGGCGCGTGGGTGTCATCCTGTCCGACCACATCTGGCTGTGGGCCCGCGGCTACGAGGGCGGCGGCCCCCATATCGACCTTTTGCGGCGCACGGCGCACTGGCTGATGCAGCAGCCCGACCTCGAGGAAGAAGCGCTTCGCCTGCTCGTTCATGGCCGCGAGATCACCGTGCAGCGTCAGTCCATGGCGGAGGCCGTGGCGCCGGTGATCCTCACCTCGCCTTCGGGCGCGCAGCGCAACCTGACGCTCGATTCGGCGGAGCCCGGCGTGTGGCGCAAGACGGCTGACGCCACGGAGCTCGGCCTATGGCGGGCGACCGACGGCAAGCTGACGACGCTCGTCAATGTTGGCCCCGCCAACCCGAAGGAATTCAGCGAAGTGACCTCGACAACCGCTGTGATGGAACCGCTGGCCGAGGCCACCGGCGGCGGCGTGCGGCGCCTCTCGGGCGGATCTGGTCTCACCATCCCGCGCATTCTCGGCGTGCGGTCAAGCGACACCCTCAAGGGCGACGACTGGATCGGCCTTAAGGTCCGCGAAGCGAGTGTCGTGCGCGGCATCGGCGTGCTGCCGGTGTTCGCTGGCCTGCTGGGGCTGCTGCTGCTGGTGGGAAGTCTGGGATTGATGTGGGGACGGGAGGGAAGGTGACACGGGCGCTGCCGGGTCTTGTCGGACCAACGTCATCCGTCCAACGCTCGCAGCGCCGTTTAAGGGAACCCGCTTGCCTGCGGGATGGCAAATCCAAGTCGCTTTGACCGCCGTTTTGACCGCCTCGTCATCGCAATTGCGGCCAGGCGAGCTTTGATTGCGATTGGCTTTAACAGGATGTGCCGGTAAATCCCCCGAATTGATTGATCGGTATCTCAGGCGCTCGGCGCGGAGCGCCGATTCGCCTGTGCCAAGGCCACGATGAAGGCGCCTGCCGGTGCCCCCCTCGCGTTCCTCGGCGTGAAGAAATCATCGCTGTCAGGATTTCGGCTGCAGCACCGCAAGCCACGGCCGTGCCGCCTTCTCGGCCGCTGCTCGGATCTGCGGCGTCTGCTGGGTGGCGAACTTGTCCAAATAAAGGTCACCATTGCCCCCCGCTTTGGCAATCAAATGCCACTTGATCGCCTCGGTCGGATTGGGCGCCGCGCCGTGACCGACGCTCAGCAGGCGGGCGAGACGGTTCTGCGCGATCGGGCTGCCGCGCAGGGCTGCTTTGCGAAACAGCGCCGCCGCCTTGGCCTCATCCTTGGTGACGCCGGTGCCGTTGAATAGCGCGATTGCGTATTCCACTTGGGCATCGAGGTTTTCCGCGAGCGCAGCGGCAGCGAGCAGGCGTGCCGCTTCGCTCAGATTCTTCTCGACGCCCTTGCCGTCCTTGTAGAGAGTTGCCAGAGCGTACTGGGCTTCCGCATTGCCCTGTTGCGCGGCGGCGCTGAACAACTCGGCCGCACGGGCGAAATCCTGCGGAAATTGTTGGCCCTCGAGGTACAGGAGGCCGAGGTCGTAGGCGGCCGCGGCGTTGCCGAGTTTGGCGGCGGATGCGAACAGCCGTGCCGCCTCCGCCTTGTCGTGCAGGCCGCCGCGGCGCGACATGTGGAATATCGCGAGCGCGAACATGGCATCGCGGTCGCCCCGATCCGCCGCGAGTTTGTACCATTTTGCGGCCTTGACGTCGTCGAGCGGCACTCCGAAGCCGTTGGAATAAAGCTCTCCGAGCAGCGTCATGGCGCGCGGGTCCGCCTTTTCCTGGACGCGTCGCATCGCCTCGGAGAAAGCGGTGAGAAAATAGCCTCGCTGATAGGCGCCATAGGCAAGATCGGGCTCACCGCCGCCTCGCAGCGGCTGGTTGCTGCTCGTGGCTGCCCCTGCGGCAAGCTTTGACTCGCCGGCTTTTGCTGCGGGAAGGCGACTGGGGAGCAGCGGGCTGGCGGGCGGCGCTTGGGCTGCAGCCTGGCCTGCCGCGAATAATGCGGCCAGGAGTCCCAAGGCCGCCAGAACGGATTTCGATCGACGCCTGCTCCCCGCTGTCGCCTGCCTGCGCAAAGCGCTGGCGGAGGGAGGGATAGGGTCAGCTGGTCTTTCCACAAGCTCAAACCCGCCCCTGGGCGGCCGTGGAGCGGCCCCCTCACCCGGACCCCTGCCTACCCTTCCCGGCCTGCACGGGAGGGCAGGCGGGGGGCCGGCCTCTGGCCGCGAGCGGGCAGAGGTGACGCCCGGCGGCGGCGCAGGGCGGGCAGGTTGCGCTTTGCCTGCCCGGCGATGCCTGCGTTGGCCCCGAGCGTGCTCCAGCATCTGTGTAACGCAAATGCACTCGATCACGTCGTCGTCTCCGTGACGGTGAGGCGCGCCGCCGCGTCGGCGGCTGCGGTTTTGAGGCCGCGCGGATCTTCGAACAGAGCGTCCCCGATCGCGACGAAATCGGCGCCGGCCGCCGCGAGCGCGTCGATGTCGTCAAGCGCGCTCGCATATCCGACGCATGGAATCTCGAACAGTTCGGCCCACCAGGCCACCCGGTCGATGACGGCGTCGCACGAGGGGTGATGGCCAACGGTATCGGGTTCGCCGAACATGACGTAGTCGGCGCCCGCCTCCGCCGCCACCATGGCATCGTGGCGGCTGCGAAGTCCACCGGCGCCCGCGATATAGTTCGGCTTGAGCGTCGCAACGGCCGACTGCAACGCCTGCGGTCCGACAAGATGGGCGCCATCGGCCCCGGCGCGCGCAACGATGTCGAGCCGGCCGGCAATGATGAGCGCTGCTCCCGAAGCCTGCACGCTTTGGGCCACCGCTTTGGCCTTGTTGATGAGCCCGCGCTCGTCCGCATCGCGCAGGCGCAGCAGAACCGCTGCGACATCGGCCGCGCCCAAGATCTCGGCGAGTGCGCCCGAGAGCGCCGCCGGATCGCTCACCGCAGGGGTGAGAAGATAGAGCCGCGGGTTGGGCCTGTTGCCGGAGTGGGGGGTCATCGGATCGCAACGATGCCTGGTGATTTCCGTTGGTGGCCGCCCCCGCGCTGGCCTCGCCCTCATGCGTGAGCGGCAGATGGAGAGGATCGAGCCGCGGCCGAGCCGCGGCATCATCAGTCTTCGTTAATACGCTGGTCTATGCGTCGCAAGCTCCGCAAAGCCGCACCCGCAGGGCGCCCACAGAATTGAAATTTTTCGTGCAGAGGCGGTGTGGCCCTGCCGCCACGGGCGTCGCGCCCGCCGCCACCCCCGCTCCCCGGCAGCGCCGGCGTCTCGCAGAAGGTTGTTCGCAACACCGCCAAGGGATCCGCCGGCTCGGCGAAGGGCTGCGCTCAACGCCCGCGATTGCCTTCGGGCTCGAGGTCGATCGCCAGTGCCTTCATGACGCGGTTATGCATGATGTAGGTGCCGATCAGCACCGAAAGTTCGACGATCTCGCGGTCGTCGAAATGGCGTCGCACATCGGCGAACACTTCGTCCGACACCGAGGTGGACAGCGTCATCCTCTCGGCATAGGCGAGTGCAGCGCGCTCACGCGGATCGAACAAATCGGTCGCGCGCCAGTTTGCCAGGGCCTCGCATTCCGCGAGGCTCAATCCCTCGGCGACGGCCAATCCGGGCACATGCTGCGCCAGCACGTAGTCAACGCCGTTGAGATGAGCGACGCGAATGATGATGATCTCGCGCAGCCGGCCGCTGAGCTTCGTCTGCCAGCGCACTGCGCCGTTATGGTCGAACCACGTTTGCGCCAGCGCCGGGCTGTGCAGCAACAGCTTGTAGACGTTGAGAAGCCCGCCGCGACGGCCCGCCTTGATGCAGGCAATCAACTCGGCAAGCTCTTGATGCTCGGCCTCCTCGATGAGCGAAATGCGCGCCATGAAATCCCCGCGACCGTTAAGCCAAACGACGTCGGCCGGCATAGCAATTTGTTGGGCGATGAGACAAGTTTGCGCCGATCGAAGGTCGAGCCGATCGCAGGGTGGGCAAAGGCGCACCTGCATCCGAGGTTGTTGCTACGGATCGCCACGCGGCTTTGCCGACGTTGCCGGAAGGGTCCGCGTGTCGGGATGCAGGTTGCCTCATTTCTCCGCCTCCGGCCTGTGGGCGCGACGGGCTGGGATCGTCGTTTTGACAATCGAAGATTCCCGTTTGCGCTCAAACAGGCCGGTAGTCTTGTCATGCGGGTTCCGTTGGCCCAACTTCTATTTAGCCAGCGACGGCCTAAGGCGCCGCTTTGCGGGCCGCGCAGAGTCGGTCAGCGCGTCATCGGCAGTGGCAGCCGACTTTGTCCGGCCCAGCGACCCGGATGCGGGCGCCGAGCGGGCGAACACAAGGGTCACCCGTACAGAAGCCGGATCAGAAAATCTTGACTGCGCTCACCAGCGTCTCCCACACGCCCCAAGCCAGTGGAATTCCGACGAAAATCCAGAAGATCGCGGCCTTTTCGTCGAGCCCGCCCTTGCCGATGCCGAACGAACCCGCCGCGCTACCGGCACTGGCTTGCGTGGCCTGAAGCGCTGCCACTTCCTCCGGCTTCATGAACCATCTGGCGGTCAGCGGCTTGACCAGCAAATTGCAGACGAAGCCTGCCGCCAGCATGCCGGCGAGGATGTATAGCGTCACGTCGTAGACGTGATCGCGCGACACGTCCGCCTTAATCTCGAACTCGCGGATGTAGTTGACGACGACCGGACCGATGATGCCGGCCGTCGACCAGGCGGTCAAAAGGCGGCCGTGAATCGCGCCGACGTATTGGGTGCCAAACACGTCGGCGAGATACGCCGGTACAGTCGCGAAGCCGCCGCCATACATCGACAGGATGAGGCAGAAGAACGCGACGAACAGCGCCTTGTTGCCCGAGTGCGCCGCCCAAGGCGCGAGTGCGTACATGGCGATTCCGAGCAGAAAGAACGTGTAATACGTGTTCTTGCGGCCGATATAATCGGACAGTGACGCCCAAAAGAACCGGCCGCCAATGTTAAACAGCGACAGCAGGCCGGTGAAGCCGGCAGCGATCGCCGCGATCATCGCCCGCTGCTCGGGGTTCAATTGTGTAAATCCGAGCTCCGGCTGGCCGATCAATGACCCGCCGAAAATCTCTTGCAGCATCGGCGAGGCCATCCCGATCACGCCAATGCCGGCCGACACATTGAGAGTGAGAACCGCCCAAATCAGCCAGAATTGGCTGGTCTTGTGGGCGTCCCTGAGATGGACGTGATGTTGGGTGATCATTGCCTTGGTGTTGTCCGGCGGGGTCCAGCCCTCGGGGCGCCACCCCGCTGGCGGCAGTCGATAGCCGAAGGCGCCGATCAGCATGAACACAAAGTAGATTGCGGCCATGGCGACAAACGTTTGCCACACGCCGACAGAGGCAGGTGATCGGAAATAGCTCATCAGCGACTCGGCGAGCGGGGCGCCGATCATGGCGCCGCCGCCGAACCCCATGATCGCCATGCCGGTCGCCATGCCGCGGCGATCGGGAAACCATTTCACCAGCGTAGACACCGGCGAGATGTAGCCGAGGCCGAGGCCGACGCCGCCGATCACGCCCGAGCCAAGCCATAATATCCACAATTGATGAACGATGACGCCGACGGCTGAGATTAAGAGCCCGCCGCTCCAGCACAGTGCCGCAACGGCGCCCGCCTTGCGCGGACCGGCGCGCTCCAGCCATCCGCCCCACACCGCGGCCGATGAGCCAAGCACCACAAAGAAAAGCGTGTACATCCAGCCGAGGCTGGAAATGCGCCAGTCGCATGTCGTGGTGAAAAGCTCCCCGATGAGCGTGATATCCGGACAAGCGACACTTTTGTCGAGGCCAATCGCGCGCGACAGCGGCAACCAGAACACGCTGAAGCCATACGCCATTCCGATGCAGAGATGGATGCACAGCGCCGCCGGGGGCACGAGCCAGCGATTAAATCCCGCCTTGGCGATGATGCGTTCCCGGTCGAGCAGTCCCACCGCGGATGCGAACCCACTGTCCGCCTGTTCGAGCAGCGTCATTTTGTTCCTCCAAATGGCTCTTATGAGCTCTTTGACTTGGCCGGCGCATTATCTTGCGCCGCGCGCAGCCTGACAACCGCCTCCCGATGACGTGACGCCGGCCCGCCTTGCCCCCGGCAGCCAGCCGGCCGCAACATCCGCGCGTCTCGACCAGGCTCGTCGCCCAGCGCCGCGTTGACGTTCGGCATTGTCAAAGCGTCGGGATGCTTGGCGCGCGTGGCAAGCGCGGTCGGGATGCCGGCTATTTTACGACGACGCCGGCCAGGCATTTTGGTCGGGAGCCGGTTGCGGTCGGATGCCGGCAGCAAGCGAACTATCTGCAACGTAGCTCGGGGCGGTAGTCCCAACTTACCCTGGTAATCCTGCGCTTTCTCTCCTTTCGGGTCAAAAGCCGCCTCCTGAACGGCATCAGGCGTCAGGAGGCGGATGGGTTACTTCTGCGGCAGGGGAATGAACTCGATCTCGTCACCCGGCACTTTGCCGAATCGGCCGGCCGCCCATTCGGCTTTGGCCTGCT
>JASHRR010000410.1 GCA_030037185.1 Xanthobacteraceae bacterium
ACCCCAGCCGCCCCAACCGCCGCCCCAGCCGCCATAGCCCGCGTAACCGTAAGCCGGCCAGCCACCCCAGCCGCCCCAGCCGCCGTAGCCAGCCAAGCCGTAAGCGCCGCAACCGCCGTAGCCCGCGAAGCCGTAAGCCGGCCAGCCGCCGCCCCAGCCGCCGCCCCAGCCGCCGCCCCAGCCGCCGTAGCCGGCCAAGCCATAGGCGCCGCCCCAGCCGAATCCGCACGCCGAAGCCGGACTGGCCGCGGCAAATGCAACGCCCGTGCTGACGGCAGCAATCGCTGCGTACTTTTTAATGTTCCACATGTTTGTGTCTCCTGCGGAAATCTTCCGCTTTCGCGTTGAGTGCCTGGTTAACGTACAAACCTGCGTAATGTTCTGTAGAAGTCTTTATTTTAATTTGATCGGCAGTTTCCCCGCTCGTTATGGCCAGCGAGCGGATTAATGCCCAGGCGTGGTCATGCAGAGCGTGACGGCGACACGGAGAAGGCTGAGCAAATCAAGGCAGAGCGTGTGGCCAGCTTGAACGGTTGGCGACATCGATGAAGGCGGCCGCGTCTAAGGCTGGTGATGGCGAACAGGGGCTGCCCCCGACGCGCACGAGCCACACTGGACGGCGGCCAGCGCATTCGGCGGCGGCGACGGTTCCGCAGTGTAATTTCTGCGGAAAGTCTCCACCGGAGATCAAGATACTATTCGCAAACCCGCCGTATGACATCTGCGTCGAATGCGATCCAGGCGCAGAACAGGGCCGTCGCCAGTTAAGCGCTTCCCACATGTTGGCGCCATCGGATGGGAAACACTTACCAAGACGCGCCGTAAAGCCCCCGGAGTTATTCATATAAGGCGCGGCGTCGCATAGCGACGCTTGTGTTGCCCAGATCCGTGAGTTAATCAAACTGCGATGCAAATCACCTACCGATATCGGTCAAGGACAAGCGTACCGGGCGTCTCAAAGCGCAGTCGGCAGCGGTGAATTTTGTCTGGAACTATTGCAACGAGGTTCGGACCAGGCCGTTAACGAAGGCCGTTCGATGGCTCAGCTGGAAACGACCTCGACCGACTGACCCCTGGCGTCACAAGGGAAGGTCTCGACCTGCTCGCCGGTCCGATTGGCGCCGTGGTTGGCGGAGTCGTGGATGGCGTCGTCGGTGGCGTCACAGGAGTCTTCGGTGGCGTCACGACCTGGATCGGCATTCCGCAACTGCGGTAGGGACCGCTTGCAAGCGCGTGGTACGGCGTGAGGCCGCTTTCGAGCGGCCTCTTTTATCTCAGCAATCAAAGCCGCACGGGGGCCTTTTCTCGCCCCGCCGGACTCGATACTTGACAATAAAGACGCCCCAAGGCTGTTCCTTAGGCGGGAAGGCGGGCTTCCAACTCGGCACTGGTTCTGGTGAAGGAACGGACGGAATCAATCAACCGACCTGACGCTGCACCGACCAAGACGCAGCTGGTCGATGAACGCAAGGACGGCTTTGATTTTCTCGGCTATCACTTCGAGGCCAGCAAGCGCTGGCCGCGCAGCAAAAGCCTCAAGAAATTCAAAGATACGATCCGGGCGAAGACCAAGCGATCCTCTGGACGCAGTATGTCCCAGACCATCGCTGACGTAACCCGGACGCTGCGGGGCAGGTTTGAGTACTTCAAACATAGCCACCACAAGACATTCCGCACGGAAGACGGATTCGTCCGACGCAGCCTGCGAGGCATACTGCGCCGTCAAACCCATCGGAAAGGGGAGTGCCAGGGCGTACAGCCCCGACCGGACATGCTGGCCGATTGCCTACTTTGATGCGCTTGGGCTTTTCAACTTGCAACAGCCCCATCTCGCGGCATGTCAGTCCTCTTGTCGCAGGTAAGGCCACCAAGCGGAGAGCCGTATGTCGGGAGATCCGCATGTCCGGTTCGGAGCGAGGGGGCATCGAAGCCAATCGACGCTCCCTACCCCTATGTGATGTTCGCCACCGCGCCGAGAGATGCGCCCACCTCTCTGATGGGGCATGGGCTATCTTCGCGGCTATGTTGGCAGCGAGATCGGTCTACCCAAGATATAAGCTGACGACTTCCTGCAGTACCCAAGGCCGGCGGACTCGGGCCAATTACGGAACTCATAGCGCTTTCATACACTACGGAAGTTGGTGTAAGTAGACTTGCGAGTGCCAGCGGATCCGCACGAAGTCCTGTCAATTATCGGCAGCGCCGATGCCCAGTGCCGGCGTGCGTTGCAACATCACCGCCATCTATCGCGTGGGTGCCTATCGACCCCGGCAATCCAACGACCGTGAGTAACAAATGAACCTACACAATTGCGACAACGCAGGACCTGCGGCTTTTCGTTCATGCTTTACCCCGAATCCTGGAGGAGATCGTCATGCCCAACCGTTTCTCAGGTTCGATAATAACGGTTGCGATGGCAGCGGTGGCAAGCGCCGTCATCTCGGTATCCATCACTTCGACGCAGGCTCAAGCGCCGACAGCTAGTGGTCAAGCGCTGAAAACGCCGTGGGGCGAACCAGACCTCCAGGGCATTTGGACGGACGAATTTGATACTCCATTACAGCGCCCTGCCAAGTATGCGAGTCAGGAATTTTTCACCGAGGCACAGCGGGAAGAACTGGACCAAGAGCGATCGGCGCTGCTCGGGCGGCGGGCAACCGAGCGCGACCTCGCCGGCGGCTACAACTTTGCAGTCTTTTTGTCCACAAAGCGCACCGGAGCACGCACGTCGCGGATTGTCGATCCGCCCGATGGTCGGATTCCTCCGTTGACCACAGAGGCTGAGAAGGCGGCCGCCGCCGATCGGGAATTTCGTCTCGCCCTGCTGCAAGCGACAGATACGTGCAAGAACAAGTTGGCGCGATGCAGCGGCGGAAAATACGATCCCACGCCCTCGCCGCAGCGCGCGGAACCTCCTCCCCGCTACATTGCGGCTAACTTTGGGCGCTTTGGGCGCATCAATCGCCACGATGGCCCGGAGGATGGCACGCTAGCAGACCGCTGCTTGACTGCCGGGTTGCCCGAATTTGGCACAGCTTTCGGCGGAAGCTTCCGACGCATCGTGCAGACCCCCGGGGGCATCTCGATGTTCTACGACGTGGGTCAGGGAGACGGCTGGCAGCGCAACATCGTGATGGACGGGAATCCCCACCTGCCGGCCGGCATCCGCCAGTGGTATGGCGACTCGCGTGGCCATTGGGAAGGTAACACGCTCGTCATCGACGTGACGAACTTCAGCCCAAAGACCGATTTTCAAGGCTCTCGCGAAAACTTGCATCTGGTCGAACGCTGGACGCGGATCAGTCCGAGCACCCTCGACTACCAGGTCACTATCGAGGACCCCACCGTGTGGATCCGGCCGTGGACGGTCAATCAAGAGTTCGCCAAGCAGAGCGAGCAGCAGAACAGAATTTATTATGAACCTCGCTGCGCTGAAGGAAACTACGGGCTTCCAGGGCTGCTTAATGGGCGGCGAATGGCGGAGCGCGCCTTCGCCGAGGGACGGGGCCCTGATCCTGCAACCAAGGACTATGTCGGGTCGCTCGTAGAGACTGCTCCAGCCCCTCAGGCTCAGGATCCGTTCCAGTAGTTGGCATAAGGACGAGAGCCGATTTTGCTCTCTTCGATCACGGCTCCCCGTCGTCTTGTCCTGGCCGGCGCGCGGGACGGCGGCGGCGACGCTGTCAGCATAGCACGCGAAACACTGACGGATGTGCGAGCGGGAAAATTCGCCCGCGGTGCTAATCTGCAGGATGGCAGCTGCCCGAGTTGTGATTGGCAACCTGGTTAGCGTCAGCCGGCCGGCTGTGGCGAAGGTCTTATATGTGGGCCGTGCCGGGCGACTCCATGTCTCCAATTTACAGCAAGCCCCTTGTTTGTTTGGCTTGCGGAGCGCCGTGGCCGTTCTATTAAGCCTTGGTGTTGGATGGGTTTCGTCTTCGGCCCTTTCGCCCCCTTGTCGCCGCTCTGCTCCCGCAGGCCTCGCCAAGCGCACCGGGCACTCAACGGCAGCGGGCGGTCGCGCCGGACGCGGTAACAGCCCAAGCACCGATCCCGCATTCACTTGCTTGTGTGAAGGTTGTGTGATGTGGGTTTTCAGACGCCGGCCGTCATTCCCACACGCGCCGCGGCCGGGGTCTGAAAAATCCCCAACGGACGAAACCGCGGGGAGCGGCACGTATTGGGCGGTGCCGCGCGTTTGCTATGGAGATTGGGCCGTGGGCGGCCCAACACGCGCCAACAACATCGCGTGTACGGATCAGAAGAACTTCTCGCCCCCGACCGGAATCGCCATCCTCACCGTTCAACCGATCCTCGCTGCTGACCTCAGCTGTGCCCCGGCAAGAAGGCCTCGATGATGCGCATACGGCTGCCGCAGCAGGCAGGGATGCTCTGGCGCTTGCAGCTCTTCAGGCTTTGTGGTGGCTGCCTTGATGGCGTCGGTTGTGATGAGTGGAACTGCGACGAGCACGCGGATAGTTCGCAGGCCGTAGTAACGGATACGGTGAGAGCCCTGTGGCAACAGATGCATCAGGAAGCGGCGGATAAACTCGTGAGTATCGAGCGTCATCGCTCGTATCGCTCCTGACCTTTGAGGCGGTAATCCTTTTTGAAACGTTGCGCTAAGGGCGAAAACCTCGCCGAAATCGCCAAAAGCTACGATATCAGCACCAAATCGAGGCTATGGGGTTCGCCACGGCCGCCAGAGGCTCGCTCATGCACAAGTGATCATATCTCGGCGATCTGATCGGTCCTCCCAGACGGCCTTTACGAAGCTTGTTTAGGCGGGCGTGGATGCGGGCGTGATGCCATACGCTTTTCGATAGGCCTTGCTCAGATGCGGCGCATCGGCAAAGCCGCACTGCACGGCAACGGTGTGGGCCCGCGCACCGGCCTGGGACAGCAAGGACCGCGCGCGTTCAAGCCTGCGATGCAGGACGTAACGGTGCAGAGGGATGCCCGTAGCGTTGCGGAACGACCGCGCCAAATGAGCTCGGCTGAGAGCCGCGGCAGCGGCGAGATCCCCTAAGCGCAGTGATGAGGACAGATTTTGGTCGATGAATGCAACCAGCGCGCGCAACCTCGCCGGTGTCAGAACTTCGCGGTAGGGCATCCGGCCGGACGTCACCGTTGCGTGCCGGATTATGATCCGCGTCAGCATCGCCTCGAGCAGGACCTCGCAATAGAGTTCGTCGCCGGACAAGCCGTGCCGCAATGCATTGGCCAGCCGGCATCCCATGTCGAGCAGTCCGAGGTCCGGCCTCGCCGGTAGATCGCGCAACTCGGCGCCATGGCCCGGCAAACCGAGGTTCTCAAATTGCGCGCCGACATAGCACGGCTCCATAAGAAAGAGAAGCATATCAACCCGATCGCGCATCTCACCATCGAACGCGTCACCGGGCTGGCCAAGTACATTCGTACCCGGAGCGAAACTTCCTGCGGCGGCGACGCGCTTGCCGACGGTCAACCACGCCTGGTTCTGCCCCAGCGAAAGGGCTGCGCGATAACCGGGAAGGCTGCGTGGAATCGGCACTACGCCGTGATC
>JASHRR010000411.1 GCA_030037185.1 Xanthobacteraceae bacterium
GGCCTCACCCTGGGGCAGCAAAGCTGGCTGCGGCTCCTCAACATCGAGCACCATCAAGTGCTGCCCGGAACCTCCGCCGCAATGGCTCCGGGCTACGAGAACGCGCGCCAGCTCGCGCGGACCAAGGCCGCGGCCGACTATTGGGCGAAATCGCAATCCGCCGCGCCCGCCGCGCCGGCTTGCCGGCGAGGCTAGGGTGGGGGCGAAGCACCACCCACGCGTTTTTGTTGGCGGTGTTGGCCTTTTTTGATGCTTGCGGCGCCTCTTTTGCAGTGCATAAATTGCCGGCAAGATGATATCGAAGCGTGCATGGCGAACTGCGCGGGCCCGCGAGCGCCGGCTGAAATCCATATAAATCATCAGCTTGGATTGGAGCGCCGGGTTGGCATGCGGTTTGAATGATTTGCACTGGGTGCTGCGCCTGGGCCGTCGCGGCGGTTTGAAAAATCCACACTTTTGCAACCCGGCGACGGCATTTTTTTCAACGAGGCAGCCCAACCGTGTCGCCGACCGGCAGGAAAGCGAAATGAACTCTGACCAAGTTGCTCTGATCCAGTACAGCTTTGCCAAGATCATGCCGATCCCCGAACAGGCCGCGGCATGGTTCTATCGCCGGCTGTTCGAGATCGCACCCGAAGTGGAGGGGCTATTCCACGGTGATATGGAGGAGCAGGGCCGCAAGTTGATGACGACACTTGCGGTCGTCGTCAACGGTCTCACTGATCTGGCAGCGATCCTTCCGGCCGCCGGCGCGCTGGCCAAGAGGCATGTCGCCTATGGGGTGGTGGCGGAGCACTACGCGCCCGTCGGCGTGGCGCTGTTGTGGATGCTGGAACGCGGGCTGGGAGCGGAATGGACGTCCGACCTCGCGGCCGCCTGGACGAACGCCTATGCGACCTTGTCCGAATACATGATCGACGAGGCCTATGGTCGCCGCGAGGCGGCAGAGTAAGAGCCGTCTGCCCGGCCGCACCGTTGCGGGGCCGCCAAACGCCGTCACGGCGGGCCAACACGGCAGCCGTCGCGTCTGAGTCAAAGGCAGGCGCTGGATCGCCAACGGAATTGCCGGTCAGCGTCGCCCTCGTTCGTGCTACCCTTGCCGCATGACCGATTCTGACGTCATCGTCATCGGAGCTGGCGCCGCCGGCCTCGCGGCGGCGCGGCGGCTCGCAGCAGCGCGCCTTCCGGTCCGCATCATCGAGGCGCGCAATCGCGTGGGCGGACGCGCCTGGACGGCACGCAGCCCTTCGGGATTGCCGATCGAACTTGGCTGCGCTTGGCTGCACTCGGCCGACGAGAACGAGCTGTGCGCGCTCGCGCGCCGATCCGGCCTCACCATCGACAAGACGCGCCCGCCTTGGCGCACCCAGATCAATGACGTCGGCTTCGGGCCCGCCGGCCAGGCAGATTTCCGTGCCGCGCTCGCACGCCTGTTCGCCCGCCTCGACGAGGCAGGACAGGCCGAAGGCGATCAGCCCGCAGATCGTCTGCTCGACCCCGGCAATCGCTGGAATGGGCTCATCAATGCCACCAGCACCTATATGAACGGGGTCGAGCTTGATCAGGTTTCGGTGCGCGATTTCTGGCACTATCACGACACCGGCGTGAACTGGCGGATCGTTGAGGGCTACGGCTCGTTGATGGAAGCGCTGGCATCGGGACTAGACATCACGCTTGAATGCCCGGCGAGGCTGATCGACCACTCAGGTCCGCATGTGCGCATCGACACGCCGCACGGCGATTTGCGCGGTTGCGCGGTTATCGTCACGGTGTCGACCGATGTCCTGTGTGCCGGCGACTTGCGGTTTCATCCGGCGCTGCCGGACAAGATCGCGGCGGCGGAAATGCTGCCGCTCGGCCTCGCAGACAAGGTCTATCTCGGGCTCGACGGGGCTGCGGAATTTCCTAAGGATTCGCATCTCTACGGCGCTCTCGACAGCGTGCGCACCGCAAGCTACCACCTGCGGCCGTTCGGACGCCCGCTGATCGAGGTTTATTTCGGCGGCCGGTTCGCCCGCGAGCTCGAGGCGGAGGGAGAAGCCGCATTCGCAAGCTTTGCGATCGGTCAGCTCGCTTCGCTCCTCGGCGAAGGCATGCGCAAACGCCTACATCCGATTGCCGCCACGGCCTGGGGACGTGATCCCTATGCGCGCGGCTCCTATTCGCATGCCATGCCCGGCCACGCCGACGGCCGCAGCGTCCTTGCGGCGCCGGTTGGCGATCGGCTGTTTTTCGCCGGCGAGGCCTGCATGGTTCACGATTTCTCGACCGCCCACGGCGCCTACCGCAGCGGCGTTGCGGCGGCCGATGCAGTCATTGCGGCACGCGGGCACAAGTGACGCCTGTGACCTCACCCCCCGTTATGCCGGTGATAGACGTCGTCGAGCCGCACGATGTCGTCCTCGCCCAGATAGCTGCCGACCTGCACTTCGATCAGTTCCAACGGGATTTTCCCAGGATTGGCAAGGCGATGGACTGCACCGATCGGCACGTAGACCGATTCATTTTCGTGCACCAGTCGCACCTCGTCGCCGACCGTGACCTCGGCGACGCCGCGCACCACGACCCAATGTTCCGAGCGGTGGAAGTGCTTCTGCAACGACAGCGCGCCACCCGAATGGACGCAGATTCGCTTGACCTGGTACCGCGCACCGAGGTCGGCGGTCTGGTAGAAGCCCCACGGGCGGTAAATGCGCCGGTGCTCGAGCGCCTCGTTGCGGTTGTGGGCCTTTAAGCGCTCGACCAGTTCCTTGACGCGCTCCGCCTCGCGCTTGGCGGCAACCAGGACGGCGTCGGCGGTCGCCACCACTATGACGTCGTCTACGCCGACCACCGTGGTCAAGACGGTCTCCTCGGAGCGAATCAGGCTGTTGTTGGTATTGAGGACTTCGGCTGGTCCTTCGATCACGTTGCCGGCGGCGTCGCGATCCTGCACGTCCCACACGGATTTCCAGTTGCCGATATCGGACCAGCGGAAGCTGACCGGCAGCACAGCCGCGTGCTGGGTGCGCTCCATCACCGCGTAATCGATCGATTTGCGCGGGGCCTTCGCGAACGGTCCTTCGGAGAGCCGGTAGAAATCGAGATCGGCAACCAGATGGTCCACCGCGCCCTTCGCGGCCGTCGCGATCTCCGGCTCGAAGCGGGTCAGTTCGCGCAGCATGACGTCGGCCCGAAACATGAAGTTTCCGCTGTTCCAGAGATAGCCCTGCTTGATGTAATCGGCCGCGGTCGCCTCGTTTGGCTTCTCGATGAACGCCGCAACGGCGCGCACCGCGCTGCCGTTGGCCGGCGGTTTTGCCCTAATGTAGCCGTAGCTCGTAGCCGGATAGGTGGGCTCGACCCCGAAGGCGACGATCGAGCCGGCTGCCGCAGCCGCCGCGGCGGCGCGGCAGGCCGCCGCAAAAGCATCTGCATCCGGAATCAGGTGATCGGCAGCCACCACCAGCAGAATCGCGTCCCTATCTCTCTTGACGGCAAATTCGCACGCAGCCGCAATGGCGGCAGCGGAATCCCGACGCAGCGGCTCCAAAATGATCGTCGCAACGACGCCGCGCGCCCGCGTCTGTTCGGCGACCACGAAGCGGAAATCCGCGTTGCTGACGATGATCGGGGTTGCGAACAGCTCCTTGCCGGTGACCCTGTCGAGCACCTGCTGGAACGTCGTCAGGCTGCCGATCAGCGGCACGAAATGCTTCGGCATCTTTTCGCGTGACACCGGCCACAGCCGCGTGCCGGCGCCCCCGCACAGGATCACCGGGGTGAGGCATTGATCGATCATCGCTATTTCGTCTCCGACGGACGGACGTCGAGCGCGCAAAAACGACTGGTCACGCTTGCCCCGCCGGTCAAGGAAAATGGGCCTCGTGCCACCCGCAGTAGCGCAAGTTGAGCCGTCGGGCAACCGGCGCCTGGCGCGGCGTGCGAGCATTTCAACCGGACCGGAACCGTCTGAGATACCTGACACTTTCTAAAGCACATCCGATACTCGGGCTGGACTTCGGCATCGCAGATAGCCCCCAAGGGACGGAATTTTGTGCGATTAACGCTAAGGACCTTGCTCTGCTCGGCGTTTCGGCACCGCCGCCGGGATCGTTGGCGCACCCGAGCAAGCAGAACCGAGGCGCCAGGGGCGCTGGCAGCAAATAGTGTCACGCTGATCAAGGACATGCTGGACGCGACGGACCGTGCCACAGGCTCCCGGCAGTGCCACAAGCTCATGCGGTCGGGGTAGTTTCGTGTCATGCGGCTTGCGGCACCGGGCGGATCTCGACCTCGACGCCGAGCTTTTTGATCTGGGCGGCCAGGCGCCTGGCTTTGATCTCGGTGGAACGGCGATCGAAGTGGTCGGCACCGAGGTCCTCGTGTTCGGTACCATTTTTTTTCGTGTGGTCGATTGCGGTAAGCATCGAAGCGGCCACGGCGCAGATCGCTTTCTTCGCGCCGTGCCTGCCGCGCGGCGGTTGAACTGCGCCTTGTAGTAGCTATCCTTCTTGCGAGAGGCCGCCCAGCCACACTGCACCATCAACGTCTTGAGCCAGGGGGGAGCCTTTGCGCAGGCGCGATGACTTGCGTTTGCCGGCACTTTCGTTCTGCCCAGGACACAGGCCGGCCCACGCCAAAAGGTGGCCGGCGTTTGGGAAACGACTCATATCGGTGCCGATCTCGGCGAGGATGGTTTTTGCCGCCAACTCGACACCTGGTATTGTGCATAAGAGATTGGGCAACGTTCGAAAAGCGGCCTGATCAGCCGCCGCCTCCGTATCCATCCTGGCAATCGCCGCATCGACCTCTTGGTCGATCTCTTTAATCGCGTCCTCCAAGGCATCCTATTGCCTTAAATGGAGTCGCAACATGAACCGATGATGATCAGTCAACCGTCCATGTGCATCGTACAACTGCTTACGGGTCGCCTGATCCGGTGGTGGGCGAGTTCAGCCAATTTCCACGGATCTCTGACGCCGTTGATCATCGCCTCGATCATTCGCGGGCCCGCTGAGGCCGGGCCTCTTCCAGCGTCTTTTGAATCCGCTGGACGTGGCTGGTCTGCTCGCGTGTGAGCTGCTTGCAGGCGCCCAGCAGCGAGCGGAGCTCCTGCATCTCCTGTTCCGGTACGAAGCTCGCCTTGATCAACCACTCACCAGATCGGCGATCCACGTGGCGTCCATGTCTGTCTTGCGGCCGGGAACTTGATGTGCGGGGCATTGGCCACGAGCAGCTCGAACTTGCCGTCGCTCAGGATATTCCACACCGGTTTCCAATCGACCCCGGTCGCTTCCATCGCTACCTGGGTGCACCGGCTCGCCGCCAGCCAGCTCAGCAACGCCTCCAGAGCGGCCGTCGTCGTGTCGAATGTCCGGCACTCGCGAGTTACCTTGCCACCGGCCATGATCCGCAGGCGACGATCGTTTCCTTGTGCACATCAAGGCCGGCAACCCGCTCATCAATCACGTCCATCGTTCTTCCCTTTCACCCCTGCGCTGCCACACCTGCGCTGCCGGCGTGGGGACCTCTCAAGGATGAATTCTGGTAAACGGGATCCGGGGCGGCAATGCCGGCCCTTGGCCCCAGTGGGGGGTGTTCGAGGTCCTCCGGGTCCAACTCTAATCCGGGCTCATCCACACCATGCAAAAGCCGACATCTGTGCCGACAGCGTCAAAAGTATATGATAGACATGCGACGGTGAAAAACCGTTTCCTTCATGGTGGGTCGGCCCGCAGCCGGTGCCGAACTCTAATGAAGCTGGAAGCGGATTGCAGCACACGCCGACAAGGCTTTCGGTGCGCGGCAGAACCAAGGAAGCGTCCTGATGTCCAGAATTCGTCATATCGCCATCATTGTTCCGGATGCCGAGGAGGCAGCGAAGTTCTACGAGAAGGCGCTCGGATTGAATCGCGTCGGACGGGCGCGCCGCGGCATCTACCTGTCGGATGGCGTCATCAACGTCGCGCTGCTCAACAAGGAGCACGAGAACGAGAAGCTCGGCCTTTACCATTTTGGCGTGTGGGTCGATGACCTCGACGCCGCCGAGAAGCAGGTCGTCGATGCGGGCGGCACCTATCTCACCGGGCGGCCGACATCGCCGAATTCGTTCTACGAAGCGAAATACCGGGACCCCAATGGCGTCGTATTTGATCTCACCCATGCCGGCTGGGCGGGCGCCACCAAGGACGTCGTGGCAAAACCCTAGTCGCCTGCTGCTGCGAATCTGCAGCGGTTGGGCGGCGTCTGTCGTGCCGGTCAAACCCGGCCGAACAGACCGGGCAACCAAATGGCTCGCCGCCGGGCGCCGCGATCGCACAGCCGTCGTTGAATGATGACCCAGCCGTCGCAACGTGTCATCGTGATCGGGGCCGGTCCAGTCGGCCTTTGCCTGTCGCTGGCGCTTGCCCAGGAGGGGGTGCCGGTTACCCTCATCGAAGCGCTGGGAGAAGACAATTTCCTCGAGCAGGTGCCGCGGGCCGGCACCAATCATCCGGCCACCCTGGAGATGTATGACCGGATCGGGCTTTACCGCAGGCTCGAGCCGCGCGGCATCATCGCGCCGGTGTTTCATTATTGGGATCGCGCCGCCAACCAATTGATCGCGGCGTTCGATCACATCCATCTCAAAGACGATACCCGCTTTCCCTACGTCCTCCAGTGCGAGCGCATCAAGATCGTCGAGGAAGCGCTGAAGATGGCAAAGGCCCACCCTGACATCGACCTGCGCCTGTCGACCAGCTTCACGGGATTCGCGCAGAATGGTTCGGGCGTCGTCGCCCATGTCGTCAACGCGGCCGGCGACACCGAGAGCATTGCCGGCGTCTACCTGGTCAGCGCCGAGGGTGCGCGCAGCATCGTGCGCAAGGACCTCAACATCGAGTTTGAGGGCTTCACGTATTCGGACCTCACCTTGAACATCGAGGTCGCCTACGACTTCCGCCGCCACGGCTATGCGGAGCGCAACTACATTTCGGACCCGGTCGAATGGTCAAACCTGTTCCATTGGAAGGGTCCGCCCGATCGCTGGCGGGTGCATTTCCCGGTGGCTGCTGGGAAGGACGAGGAGGCCGTTTGCCGTCCTGAGGTTCTGCAGGCGCGCCTCCAGCGCTTCCTGCCGACTGGCCGGGAGTTCGATATCGTGGCCACCAATCTCTACAGCGTGCATCAGCGGGTGGCAAAGAAGTTCCGGGTCGGCCGGGCAATCCTTGCAGGTGATGCTGCCCATGTGAACAGCCCGATCGGCGCCATGGGAATGAACAGCGGCGTCCACGACGCTTTCAATCTCGCCCACACGCTGGTCGAGATCTTGCGTGGGAAGCAGGGCGAGGAAATTCTCGACCGCTACGAACGGCAGCGCCGTCACGTCGCGATTCAACACACCCAGGCGCAAACCATGCGAAACAAGCGGCTGCTCGCCGAGCGGGACCCCGCGGTGCGTAAACGCAATCAGGACGAGTTGCGGCGCATCGCCGAGGACCCGGCGCGGGCGCGGGCGTTCCTGTTGCGCGCGTCGCTCATCGAAAGCCTGCGCGAGGCAGAACAGATTACGTGAAAGGCGGGACTTACCGGCAACTCCAACCGTCGGGCTCCTCCAACCCGCCTGCCTCACGCAATGGATTGGGCACTGTTCGGGGCGCGGCGATCAACCACTCCACAAACGCCGCAATCCCACTCTCTTATGCAAGGCCTGCGGTACCGTTGGGCCGCTGGCGTGCCCGCCACGCAGGTCTGGGTGGTGCAGGCCTCATTGACCTCAAGCTTGCTCCCGCCATGCAATAATTGCCTGGTACGAGAGCAGGAGGCCCGACCGGCGTCGCGGATGCTCTCGGCCAGTTGGTGTTGGCCAATTTCGCCGCGCTGACATCGCCAACAAACCGGAATGTTGATTTGCCAGCGTCCACCGGCGTCCTGATTGAAGCTGCCGGCGCCGATCTTGATGGCGCGCTGTTAGGATATCACCCAGATGGGTTGCTCAGACACCCCCGACGGTGCCAGCTTCACCGTCAAAGGTGCCCCTGGTTGGTGGTCACCGTTCTTCAGGCGATGCCACAGGACGCATCTACCCCCGCCCATTATTATGTCTGGCGCGACCAGTCGGCTTCGAATAGGCTCTCACCAAACATTCGGGAGGAATCGCCATGGCCGCGAGTAGCGCAAAGCTGTTGATTGCGGGGATCATCGGCGCAGTGGCCGGGGCCGCCGTCGTGGCCACCGCGGCGCCGGAATTCAACACCCGCGGCAACCGCTTCAGGCCGCTGAGCTACGCCGAACTTACCCCCGAACAGCGCGCTTACGCGGACCGCGAGATCGCGGCGGGGCGCAAGCCGGAGACCGGCCCCTTCAACATTTATCTGCGCAGTCCCGAAATGGCGGAATTGTCGCGACCGTTGAGCGATTACTTGCGCTTCAAGGCGCCGACGCCGCGCAAGCTCAAGGAAATCGCCATCATGCTGACAGCCCGGTACTGGGGCGGGCAGTACGTATGGTATTCGCACCGCCAGCAGGCGCTTGACGCCGGCCTGAGCCCGGCTTTCATTGCCGCCCTCGCGGCCGGCGAACGGCCGGCCGGCATGTCGGCGGACGAGGCGACGACGTATGATTTCGTCACCCAGCTTCTTGCCACCCGGCAGGTGAGCAATACCAATTTCCGGGCCATGGCGACGCTCGTCGGCGAACGCGGCATCGTCGAACTGGTCGCCCTGATGGGCCAGTATACCGGTCTCACCATGCTGTTCGTGGTCGACCGCTACCCGGTACCGGCGGGGGCGCCGGATGAGGTGAACAAGCCGATGTGACGATTGGGAGGCGGGATGATGAGGAATGGGTTGCGGCCCGCGGGCATCGCGGGTGCCCTCACGGCGCTGGTCATCTGGTTCGCAATGCCCGCGCGGGCGGCTGAAATCACCGTCTTGGCCGGCATGGGCGTGATCTCTGGGGTAAGCGACCTTGCGCCGGCTTACGAAAAGCTGACCGGCCATACCGTCACGGTGAAGTTCGAGCAGGCCGCTGCCTTGAACGCGATGATCAATTCCGGCGCCCAGGCCGACATTGCGGCGCTGCAGCCCGAGCAGGTCGACGAGTTCATCAAACAGGGCAAGATGGTGGCCGGCACCAAGACTAATTTCGCACAGGCTGGCGTGGGTGTTGCTGTCAAGACGGGGGCGTCGAGACCAGACATCAGCACCGTCGCGGCATTCAAAAACGCAATGATCAACGCCAAGTCGATTGGCTATTCGCAGGCCGGCAGCGGCCTCATCGCCGCGAAGGTGATGGACAAGCTCGGCATTGCGGACCAGCTGAAGCCCAAGACCAAGTTCATCAACGGGCTTCCGGTCGCCGAGGCGGTGGCGAAAGGCGAGGTCGAAATCGGACTGCAGCAGATCAACGTCATCATCCCGGTCGAAGGCGCCGATTACATCGGCCCGCTGCCGAAGGAACTGCAGGACACCGTGCGATTCGCGGGCGGCGTGCTGACGGCATCGAAGCAGAAGGAACTTGCGCGAGCTTTCCTCAATTTCATCGCCTCCGCCGATGCCGGCCCGCTGCTGCGCCGAAGCGCGATGGAGCCCTGGCATTGAAGTAAAGGGGAAGCTATGCGGCATCGAAACTTCGTCGCCGCCGGGGTTTTTGCGGCCCTACTGGTCACCTCGACGGCCGCCCAAGCCTTCGACGATGCCCAATATCCCGATCTCAGCGGCCAGTGGATGGCGGTTCGGGTTCCGGGAGTCAGAGGCCAACCGGCGTTTGATCCGACCAAGCCTTGGGGCCTCGGACAACAAGCTCCG
>JASHRR010000412.1 GCA_030037185.1 Xanthobacteraceae bacterium
CAAATTTCTGGCGATCGGACGCGCCGCCGCATAGGCGGGTCGATTGAATTTTGCCAGCAGCAAGCTTGTGCCCGCCGCCTTGCTCCGCGGCTGTGCCGGTGGCGGGTGTTAAACAGGGGACTAGCGTTCCAGGCTCCACAATCACGCCAGATTTGGGCCGTCTGATTCGGTGGATTCGCAATTTGTTAAGCATATTATCTTGCGCTCTGCGGCAACCGTGGCGGCCTTGCTTAGACCACATGTTGGAGGTAGGCTTGAGATCGCGGTTGGGGGGATTACTGGCTTCGGAATCCGGCACAGCCGGCAAGTAGGGGACTGGCGCGTTGCAACGTTTCCATCGACTCGCCCAGCTATCGGCAGCCGCAATTGCGCTGGCGTTAGCAGCGGCACTTGGCGGTTGTGAGACCGACGACACTGTGGTTGGGGCCCGTGCGTTGAAGCCCCTGCCGGCGGCATTGGCGGCTGAGATCGACAAGCGCGACATGCCTCGGGAGTCTCCGATCCTCGTCCGAATCTTCAAGGAAGAATCGGAACTCGAGGTCTGGAAGCAGGATGCCGAGGGCAAATTCGCGCTGCTCAAAACCTATCCGATCTGCCGCTGGTCGGGCGAGCTGGGTCCCAAGGTCCGGGAAGGCGATCGCCAAGCTCCCGAGGGCTTCTACACGATTACGCCCGGCCAGATGAATCCCAATTCCAACTACTACCTGGCGTTTAATCTCGGCTTTCCCAACACGTATGATAAGGCGAACGATCGGACCGGCGCCTTCCTGATGGTGCATGGCGACTGCTCTTCGGCCGGCTGCTACGCAATGACCGACGAGCAGATCCAGGAAATCTATGCGCTCGGCCGCGATTCGTTTCTGGGCGGCCAGAAGTCCTTCCAGGTGCAGGCCTATCCGTTCCGCATGACGCCGCTCAACATGGCGAGACACCGCAACAGTCCGAACATGGCGTTTTGGCGGATGATTAAGGAAGGCAACGATCATTTCGAGGTGACCAGAGCCGAGCCGCATGTTGATGTCTGCGAGAAGCATTACGTCTTTGATGCCCACGCTTCGACGCCGCTCACCTTCCATCCGCGCGACAAATGCCCGGCCTACGAGATTCCTGAAACGATCGCTTCGGCCGTGAAGGCGAAGGAAGCCAGCGACGAGCATGCCTACGAGGACTACGTCAATCGAGGCGTCGCCATGGCCCCGGTCAAGACCGGCACCGACGGCGGCATGCACCCGGCCTTCCTGGCCAAGCTGCAGTCCAAGCCACTGTTCGATCTTCGCAGCGCAAGCTCGGACGTCAAAGCGCCGCCCGGCCCGTTGCCGGCGAATGTCAATCCGCCGCACGCGCCCGACCCGCAAATAACCGCAGCGGCCTATGCGGCGCAGGGGGACGAATCGCCGTCCACCTTGCGAACAATCGGCAAGTGGTTTGGCCTTGGCGGCGAGCCCGCTGTAGCGGTCACCACCGCTGCGGCTCCCGCGGCTCCCGCGGCCGTGAAGACCAAATCTGTCGCCTCTACTGCGCCGAGGGCTCCCAAGCCGCCGCCGAAGCCGCAGACCGATATTGCCCAAGCCCCGACTCAGCAAGCCCCGACTCAGCAGGCCCCGGCCCAGCAGGCCCCGGCCCAACCGGCGCCGACCCCGGCAGCATTTTCACAAGCTGTGGCAGCCCCGCAGGCTGTGCCTGCCCCGCAGGCCGCGTCTTCCAGTCAGATGGCCGACACGCCCGCAACGCCCGCAAACAGCTTCGAGGGGCGCTGGAGCGCGATTCACTAGGCGGCTTGGCGCCTCAGTGTGGCCGGGGCCCGTCGGCCCCAAGCTCCTTCATCCAAACCGCCCGTGGCAATGCTTGAACTTCTTCCCTGAGCCGCACGGGCAGGCTTCGTTGCGTCCGACTTTACCCCAAGTGGCCGGGTCGTTCGGGTCTCGAGCCGGGCCTGAACTCACGGCGGCGCCGGCGTTACGGGCCAGGGTGGCGACCGCCTCCGACATCGCCAACTCATCCTCGCCGGTCGCCGGATTGATGTGGCTCGCCTGCATGAAAGGCAGGTTCTGCTGCGGCTCGGGCGGCGGCGCTTGCATGATCTCGACTCGCATGAGCTGCGCCGTCACCGCCTCGCGCAGGTGCGAAAGCAACGACTCGAATAGCTGAAAGGCTTCCGACTTATACTCGTTTAGCGGATCCCGTTGGCCGAAACCCCGCAATCCGATCACCTGGCGCAAGTGCTCGAGCATCAACAGGTGCTCGCGCCAAAGGTGATCGAGCGTTTGCAACAGGATCGATTTCTCGACGTAGCGCATCACGTCGGGACCCCATTGCGCCACTTTGGCCGCCATGTGCTCATCGGCGCGCCGCTCGACGCGGGCAATCAGCTCCTCGTCCGCGATGCCTTCCTCCCTTGCCCATTCATCCACCGGCAGATCGAGCCCGAGCACGCGGTCGAGCTCTTCCTTCAGGCCCTTGGTATCCCATTGCTCCGGATAGGCATTCTCGGGCACAAATTTCGCAACCAGGGTGTCCACCACCTCCTTGCGCATGTCGCCCACGGTTTCGGCGACGTTCTCGTCCTTCATCAGCTCGATACGCTGGTCGAAGATGACCTTGCGCTGGTCGTTCATCACATTGTCGAACTTGAGGACGTTTTTGCGGAGATCGAAGTTGCGTGCCTCGACCTTCTGCTGCGCCTTCTCCAGCGCCTTGTTGATCCAGGGATGAACAATGGCCTCGTTCTCCTGGAGGCCGAGTTTCTGGAGCATGCCGTCGAGCCGGTCGGACCCGAAGATGCGCATCAGGTCGTCTTGCAGCGACAGGAAAAACTTGGAATGACCCGGGTCGCCCTGGCGACCGGAGCGGCCGCGCAGCTGGTTATCGATGCGGCGCGATTCATGACGCTCGGTGCCGAGCACGTAGAGGCCGCCGGCCGCGAGCGCCTTTTCCTTGAGGCGAGCGACCTGCGCTTTGATCGCCTCGCCGAGGCGCGTGCGCTCTGCCTCGTCGGCCACGCTGCCAAGCTCCTGGCGGATGCGCATGTCGGCGTTGCCCCCGAGCTGGATATCGGTGCCGCGGCCCGCCATGTTGGTGGCGATCGTGATGGCTCCAGGGACCCCGGCCTGCGCCACGATGTAGGCTTCCTGCTCGTGATAACGTGCGTTGAGAATCGCGAACACCTTCGCCTTCGATGCGCCCTCGTCGCCCGAATAAAGCGCCGCAAACGCATTGGGATCGGTGAAGTCGTGCTGCTCCCAGCCCTGCTTGCGCAGCATTTCGGCAAGCTGCTCGGATTTCTCGATCGAAGTGGTACCGACCAGGACAGGTTGGCCGCGCGTCTTGCAATCCTCGATCAGCGCAATGATGGCGCGGTATTTTTCCGCCGCGGTGCGATACACCTCGTCATCGTCGTCGAGACGGATGAGCGGCATGTTGGTGGGGATGTCCAGCACCTCGAGATTGTAGATGTCGAGGAACTCGTCAGCCTCGGTCAGCGCCGTGCCGGTCATGCCGGCAAGCTTCTCATACATGCGAAAATAGTTCTGGAAGGTAATCGAGGCGAGCGTCTGGTTTTCCGGCTGGACGGTCTGATGCTCCTTGGCCTCGAGCGCCTGGTGGAGGCCTTCCGAGTAGCGCCGGCCGGGCATCATGCGGCCGGTGAACTCGTCGATGATCACCACCTCGCCGTTGCGCACGATATAGTCCTTGTCGCGCTGGAACAGCTTGTGGGCGCGTAGCGCCTGATTGACGTGGTGGACAGTGGAGACGTTCTCCACGTCATAAAGCGAATCAGATTTGAGGAGGTCTGCTTCCTTGAGCATCCGCTCCATTCTCTCCATCCCGACCTCGGTGAGATTGACGGTCCGCTGCTTCTCGTCCATCTCGTAGTCGGCTTTGTCGAGTTTGAGGATGAAGGCGTCGATGGTGTTGTAGAAGTCCGAGCGGTCCTCAAGCGGGCCGGAAATGATGAGGGGGGTGCGCGCCTCGTCGATCAGGATCGAATCGACCTCGTCGACGATCGCGTAGATGTGGCCGCGCTGGACCATATCCTCCAGCCGGTATTTCATATTATCGCGCAGATAGTCGAAGCCGAGCTCGTTGTTGGTGCCATAGGTGACGTCGCAGTCATACGCCGCCTTGCGCTGGGTATCGTCGAGACCGTGCACGATCACGCCGACCGTGAGCCCGAGGAACTTGTAGATTTGACCCATCCATTCGGCATCGCGGCGGGCGAGATAGTCGTTGACGGTGACGACGTGCACGCCGCGGCCGGCGAGCGCGTTGAGATAGACTGGAAGTGTCGCCACCAGCGTCTTGCCTTCGCCGGTCTTCATTTCCGCGATGCGCCCTTCGTGCAGCACCATGCCGCCGATCAGCTGCACGTCGAAGTGGCGCTGGCCGAGCGTGCGTTTGGCCGCCTCGCGCACCGTGGCGAAGGCCGGCACCAGGATATCCTCGAGGTCCTTGCCGTCCGCCAATTCCTTACGAAACGCCTCGGTGCGCGCGCGCAAGGCGTCGTCGGAAAGCTGCTCAAGCTCCGTCTCCAGGTCGTTGATGGCCTCGACGCGCGGACGATAGGCGCGGATGCGCCGCTCATTGGCAGTGCCGAATATTCTACGGGCCACGGCGCCAAACATGCCGGAGTTCCTTTCTCGTCCGTCGGAGGCGTGCCGCCTGAAACCTGTGAACGCTCGACCGGCAATCGACCTCAAGGCATTCGAATGACGGTGCTTTTCGCGTAATCAGGCCGCGATCGCGAATGCCCCGACGAGCGGACCGGCAGGCCTTGCAGAGATAGGAGGGGGTAGGAGTCTTGTCAATCGGGCGGGCGGTCCGGTGTGGGGGCGATGACGCCTCCATTAGGGCGTTTTTTGCGATTAGCACTGGCGTCATCGCTCGCGCGGATTTGATTCGGAGATACCCACCTGTCAAGGCTTGTGTTGAACGCTCCAGCGGGCGATGGCGTTGGTTACAATCAGCCCAAGAAAATAATCTCCTGTCCGAGCGGCAGGCATCGGTTGCCAATTGAAGCCGATTGAGCGAGTCTCGTGCCTACGCATGACGCGTTGCTTGCGGCGCCAAATCAAGGATTCACACATGGCTCCTCCGACCCGTTTCGTTCTCTCGATCATGCCTACCCGGGCACCGGGCCGCCTGCCGGGCGCATTGGCGGCAGGGTTCGCGGCCTTGATGGCGATGACCGCGGTCGCGCCGGCGCAGGCCCCGGGTTCCGATCCGGTCATCGCGAAGGTCAACGGCCTCGAAATCCGCCAAAGCGACCTCAACCTCGCGGAGGAGGATATCGGCCGCGACATGCCGGCGAACGACGAAGCCGGTCGGCGCGATTACCTCGTCAATTATCTCACCGATATGATGCTGATTGCCAAGGCCGCGGAGGCAAAGAAAATTCCCGACAGCGCCGAATTCAAGCAGCGCCTCGCCTTTATGCGCAATAAGGCGCTGATGGAAACCGTGCTGGGAGAAGAATCCAAGGCCGCCGTGACCGAACCGGCCTTGCGCCAGATCTATGATAACGCCACCAAGACGATGAGCCGCGAGCTGGAAGTGCGCGCCCGCCACATCTTGTTCCGGGTCAACGATCCGAACGATCAGGCCGCCAGCAAGGCTGCCGAGGACAAGGTGAAGCAGACCATCGAGCGCATCAAAAAGGGCGAGGATTTCGGAACGCTTGCGACGGCGCTCACCGAAGATCCGGCCGGCAAGCAGGACGGCGGGGACCTCGGCTATTTTACCCGCGACCAGATGGTGCCCGAATTCTCGGAGGTTGCGTTCAATCTGGAAAAAGGCCAGGTGTCCGGGCCGGTCAAGACCGCATTCGGCTGGCACGTCCTGAAGGTCGAAGACAAGCGCATGCGCGAGCCGCCGCCGTTCGACGAAGTTCGTGGCGAAATCGAACAGTATGCCTCCCGCCAGGCACAGGTTGATCTCGTCACCAAGCTGCGCGCCAACGCCAAGATCGAACGCCTCGACAAGGCGCCTGAGCCGAAGAAATAGAGCGCCACCCTGTTGCAACACCCGCGCGCGACCC
>JASHRR010000413.1 GCA_030037185.1 Xanthobacteraceae bacterium
GAATGGGTGGCTGGGAGCTTTTCGGTGGCGCCAGGGCGCTCCTCTGATATGATCGGCGTTTGCGCGATGCCGCCCCTCCTCACTGGGGTCCTGCTGAACCTCATCGAGCGCTATCCGTCCAGTTTCAAGCCGGTTGCGTTGCGACCGTTCCTTTATCATCTGTTCGCGCTCCGCCTGGGCGCGCGCTTCCTCTTCGAGGCGCAGTTTTTCGGCGCGGTCGAGCACCGTAAGCCGCTCCTGCGCGTCGCGTATCAGCGGGCTATTTGGATATTGCGTTATGAAGTCGCTCAATTGTCGCCGGTCGCTTGAGCCGTGGAGCTTTCCCCACGCCTGCATGTCCGTCTCGCGGGTATTGAGATAAAATTCGCCGGCCATCGAAATGGATAATTCAGGCAACTGACGGCCGCCGGTCGCCCGATTAACATCGATAGCTACGCGACGGAACAACGTAGCGATTTCAATTCCCGGTTCTTGTATCTCCTTCAGGAGAGCGCCCGTGAAGGGGCCGTTGCGGCCGACGTCGTCAACCGCGACCTGATCGGACTGCGTCGCAAAGGCTACGAGCATGCCGCGCGGCGCCTCAATTCTCGCAAGACCTCGTGTTTGTGCAAAATCGCGATTCGCGCCACGCGAACTGAAGCGCTCCGCAAGCGGGTTGTTGCGGCATGCGTCGGCAGAAACGCGATCGCACCATGCGCAATATGCCCGATATTGTGCTTCTTGAACGATTCAATGATCGCTGTGGCCAGCGCGGCGGCGACGGAAGTCTCCTCACTTTTTTGTTGCTCGAATGCGGCTCCGTGAAAGTCTTTGTCAGCGTGGCCAATAATGATGATTTGCCCGAGCGGTGTGCACCCCGGCGTGATAAAACTATTCGTTATGACCGCAGCAATTTGCTCGACCTTGTCCTTCTCCTCCTGCGGGAGAAGTTTGACTTGATCGACGTACCGATCCCACCGCCAATGACTTCGTCTATTTGCGATGGACAGCTACCCGTTGCCTGGAGAACCAGAGCATTGCGCAACGAGAATAGCATTATGAAAGCTCCGTGATGCCCGGCTGGCGGGAATTAATTTACGCCATTCCAACGTTTGTGACAAGCCCAGCCTCGAGACGTAAGCCCACGAGTGTCCCGGCAACCCGTCCCATGCGGCAGTCGCATCGTAGTCATGGACACGCAATGCCGCAAATCACGAGGTCCGTATGGACGATTCGCGACAGCGTGTGACGTGTGCCTTCAACCATGCAACGCATTGTTGGGCAAGCTGTTCGGCGCGTTCTGCGTCCGTCGGACAAGTACCGTTCTTTGCGAATTTGCGCCTTGCCATGTGCTTGCCCGCTCCCTACTCATCCTCCTCCTGATATCGCCACAAATCGCCCCATTCGCTCTTCCAGATGTTATCCCTATCGATCACGACGATCGGAATCTTCTTCGAATTGGCGAGCTGGATTGCCCCGACGACCGCATCGCGTACCGGGATCTCGGGGGTCGTCAGATCCGCTAGCACGCGATCGGGCGCCGCGGTCTTCGGGCAGTGCAGGGTGCCGACCTGACCGTCGCTCTTCTGAATCAGGGTGAGGTTGATGGCGTCCGGCTGAAGTTCATCAACCTGTTCGAAGCGATTTTTAGCCATGGGTACCTCCTTCCAGATGGACAAAGCCCATTCGTCAATTCAAAGTTCTCAAAAACCCGATCATGCCGACCCGCCCGACGCAATGGCGACTGCAGCGTTTGTCGCGCGGGCGGACGTCATGGTTCAAAAAATAGCGGGCTCGCAATCCCCAAAAGGTCTCTGAAATGGAAAGACTCAGGGAAGCAGCGATCAACCCAATTTCGAATCAGATGCAGCGTCATTCGGGCCTCCCCGAAACCTCTGCCCTGCGTTATTGTACCTGATGCTACCGAAAATCTCACGACGAGGGCGCCTTTCGTGACCGACCCTCCCCAGCAACGGCCAACGATCCGTCTCGGGCTGCGCATCCTCGGCGAATCCGTCACCGTGGAAGCGCCAGGGCCGCCGGAGCGCGTGCGCCTCGACGAAGTGCTGCCGCTGCTGCGCAAAATTGACGACCACGCCGTCCATCTCGCCGTCCAGCGCACCGAAGCGGAGGGCAAAACCGTGTCGTGCCGCAAGGGCTGCTCGGCGTGTTGCCGCGCGCAGCCAGTCCCCGTCACGCCGCCCGAAGCGTATGCGTTATCCCGGCTTGTCGAGAACCTGCCCGAGCCGCGTCGCGCCGAGGTCCGCGCCCGCTTCGCCGATCGCGTCCAGCGGCTACGCGACGCTGGACTCGCGGATCATTTCCTTCAGCGTCACCGCGATGTCACGAAAGAGCAGGCGCGCGACGCGACGCAGCGCTACTTCAGGCTTGGCTTGGTTTGTCCTTTCCTGGAGGATGAGGCCTGCGGCATCTACGAGGACCGGCCGTTCGTGTGCCGGCAGTACCTTGTCGCGTCGCCGGCGGATCGATGTCGCGACCCGTTCACGAACCCGGTGGAGGTGATCCGGATGCCCATCGCTGCCGCGGGGGCTATGCTGCGCACCGCGACGAAGTTCCTCGAAAAGCCGCAGTTCACCGTGGCGTTGACGCTCGCGCTGGAGTATGCGCAGGCGCATCGCGCTGAGTTAGAGCGGACGTTCGCAAGCCGCGACCTGTTTTCGCGGGCGCTCCAAGAGCTGGCGCGGAGGGGCGCCAAACGCATCGAGGCCCCGACCGCGCGGATCGGCCTGATCATTCCCTCGCTCAACCGGCTGAGCGAACCGCAATTCATGCATTTCGCCCCGGCCGGTCTCGGCATCCATGTAGCGCGGGCGCGGATCGCCGGCAAGTGGCGCAAACCGCTGACAGAGCTTGCCCCTATAATCGCAGCGGCGGCCGGCGCGCTTTCCGATGCAAGTCCTGATCTCATCGTCTATCACTGCACCGACTCCTCGATGCGCGAGGGGATCGACGGCGAACGGCGCATCCTCGACATCGTGCGGCGGGAGACCGGAATCGACGCCGTATCCACCAGCGCCCTGGTGGTCGAGGCCCTGAACGCGCTCGGCATCAAGAAGCTCGTCATCGTCAGCCCGTATCAGGACAACCATGTGATTATCGCGTATCTGCGATCCTGCGGGTTCCAGGTGGTCCATGACGTGGCGCTGCGCCTGCCCGGCCACGAGTCGTCGGGCGCGACGCCGGAGCGATGGGTTGAGACCACCCTCGACAATGCGCGTGATCAGGCCGACGGCTACTTCTTAAGCTGTACCAACACCACCCAGATTGAAGCGATCGAGGAACTGGAGGCGGCGCTCGGCAAGCCGGTCGTCAGCAGCAATCAGGCGGTGCTGTGGGGCGCAGTCAGACGCCTGCATGCGCGGCTCGGCGAAGTCGCAATGCCGCAGCTCGGGCGGCTGATGCGTATGTGAGCGGCGCCCACCGCGAGAAACTGTCGCGGCGACCCCTGTGGTCGCCCCTACATGTTGTAAACGTTTGATTTTTCGCCTCCCATAGATAGCGACCCCCGATTTAGTCCCCGAATCCGGCTGCGCCTTGTTGCTGGCGGAACATCGCGTATCTCGGCCTGTTTCCGATCGGATTGGCGCGGGTCAGCAGGGCGGGCGTGATTGGATTCGGTTTGGCCCGGAATGGCAAAAAGCGGCCCCAGCGGGAAGCTGCGGCCGCCACTTTCCAGCGTGACTAGATGGGGTAA
>JASHRR010000414.1 GCA_030037185.1 Xanthobacteraceae bacterium
CGCGGCCGCAGGCGCACTGGAATGATCGCCGGGGAACGCTAATGAATACTTCGCACCTACATCTCGGCATCTCGAGTAGCAAAGTCTGCATTTGGAGGAAATGGAGACGGCAAAGTCTGAACGCGCATTGAAAGCGTGCTGGAGCTGTTTAACGGATCGAATCCTGCCGTTCGACATCGGCGCGGCAATGCGCTTGAGCGGGCAGCGCGCTTCCTGCGTATGTTCGGCACTCCGGTCAGCCGCAAGGGCTCAACGCTCAATACATGCCGACAGATGGGGAGTCCGGCCGCTGTTTTCGACGCGACTGTCGATTGACCCGACCAATGTCGGCGGAATCGGACCTCCACTTGTTGCGTGACGAATGAGTTTTGACGACATAGGCTTGTGTTCAAGGACAGGTCCGGTGTTGCCCGATGGCAGACAATACCGGCTCTCGCGACAACTAGCACCAAGGGAGCGGGACATGAGTAATTTCAATTCACAACAACGTCTTCTTGCGGTCTGCGCTTTGACCGCGCTCGTCTGGGCAGGAGCGGCACCAAAGCTCGCAGCGGAACAGGGGGCGTCGGCGCCCGATTTCTCCTCCAACGCTGCTGCATGGGTCCTTGCCGATCGCGACGGCGACTACATTCCGGTTCCGGGCGGACCCAGCCCGACACGCAACGACCCGGCTCATCCCCACGTCGGCAACGGCACCGGAGCCCAGCCGACATTCCGAGTCGCTGATCTCGCCAATCCCAACATCAAGCCTTGGGCCAAGGAGATCATGAAGCGGGAGAATGAGAAGGTTCTCGCCGGAGGCATTGGCTATTCGGCGCGCTCGAGCTGTATGCCGGCGGGCGTTCCGGCCTTTATGGGCTATGCCGTCTTCGAGTCGATTCACTTCCTTCAGATGCCCAAGCAGGTCACAATGATCTTTTCGGGCGATGCACAGGTCCGCCGTGTCTACCTCGATGTGCCACATTCGGCGCAGCTGAAACCATCCTGGTACGGCGAGTCGGTCGGCCATTACGACGGCGATACGCTTGTGGTAGACACCGTCGGAATGAACGACAAGACCTATCTGGACGGTTTCCGCACGCCGCACACTGATAAGCTACACGTCGTGGAGCACTATAAATTGATTGACGACGGAAAGACGATCCAGGTGACCTTCAAGGTCGAGGACCCGGACACGTTCTATGAGCCCTGGACAGCGATCACCAATCTCCGTCGGGTCCAGCGACCGATGCATGAGGAAGCCTGCGCCGAAAACAACCAGATTTTGTTCGACTATCACATCCCGGTCGCAAACAAGCCGGATTTTTGAGTTGCTGGCGCGACTCTAGCGCTCGCTTGCCAATGACTTGCATTGGAATGGTGAACGGTCGTCGCTGTAGTGATCAAAGGAGGTCCCCTCGAGCGCAAGGCGACCAGTGCGGGAAAGTATGGTGCACTATCGGTGGCGAAAGGCTATGTTGGTGTCCGCACGCTGGCGGCAGACAGACGCCTCGTGCTCCATTGGACTGAGGTCGGCAGTCCATCCATCAAACCGCCGACGCGCAGTGGTTTTGGCACCATTGTTATGAAGGCCTTGGTACGAGACCAATTTAAAGGCGAGGTGCGGCTCGACTGGCTCGCTGAATGTCTCGCGTGCGAAATGGTTATTCCGACGTGACTGTGCACACGCACCCTCTGGCCTTCGCCCCTTGGGCCAATTGGCAGGCGGCCCGAAAACGTCAGCAGGATGGCGCGCGCCCGATCTGCCTCGGCACGCTCACTCGATCCCGCCAGCACCTGCAACGCAGCCTGCTGCTCGTCAGTCGCCGTAGCAGCAGATTGGCCCCGCGACGGCGCCCCGAATGGCAAATCACAATCCCATTTGGTTGGCGGGCACGAGAAATCCTGTGTAGGTACCGATTGAATTGACGTGATTGTCGTATAAGCTGCTACGCTCCCAGGACGGTCGAAGGGCATCATAGGCCATGACAACGCGACATCGTTTCATCGCGACGGCACTCCTTATTGCTGGCTCTGCGGTTGGTCTCGGCGAGCCCCGCTTCGCCTCCAAGGCAGCGGCATCAGCCGATCAGCCGGTGATGGGCGCAAGCGCTTCGCAGATGCATTTCGGCGGCTGGGGTTTCGATATGACCGGGCTCGATGCAAAGGCGAAACCCGGCGACAGCTTCTATGAATATGCCAACGGGCTGTGGGACACGCGCACTACGATCCCGTTGGATCGGTCCCGCTTCGGCCTATTCGATCTGCTGACCGACCGGACACAGGATCAGCTTCGCGCCATCATCGAGGATGCGGCTAGGTCCCGCGCTTCGCCCGATACCGATGCGGGCAAGATCGGCGCACTCTATACCTCATTCATGGACGAGGCGCGGATCGAGACACTCGGTGCCTCCCCGATCGCTTCCGACCTCGCAGCAATCCGGGACGCCAAGTCGAAGGCCGACCTTGCAGCGTTGATGGGACGGTCAAAACGCGGGTTCGGTGCAAGCCTGTTTTTCGTAGGGATTGGGCCGGACGCCAAGGACCCCAACCGTAATACCCTGAGCGCCTCCCAGGGCGGATTGGGGCTTCCCGATCGCGATTATTATTTGCGGGACTCCTTCAAGGACAAGAAGGACAAATATCGCCAGTACATCGCGCGCATGCTCGACATGGTTGGCTGGACCGATGCCGCAAGCCGTGCCGACGACATCGTCGGATTCGAGACCCAGATCGCCGAGGCGAGCTGGAGCCGAATCGAAAATCGCGACCGCGACAAGACCTACAACCCGATGACGCCGGCTGAACTCGAAGCCTACGCGCCGGGCTTTACCTGGAAGAACTGGCTCGCGGCCTCCGATGTCGGCGAGGCCACTCGCATTGTCGTGCGCCAGAACACCGCGTTTCCCAAGCTTGCGGCGATCTTCGCTGAGGCCCCGATCGAGACCTTGCAAGCCTGGGAGGCATTCCACATTGTCGATCAGGCCGCCCCCTATCTGTCGAAACGCTTCGTCGACGCGCAGTTCGAATTTCGCAACAAGGAACTCGGCGGCCAGCTCGAAGAGAGAGCACGCTGGCGGCGCGCCACGCAGCTCGTCAACGGCTCGCTCGGGGAGGCTTTGGGCAAGGAATATGTGGAGCGCTATTTCCCGCCGGAGTCCAAGGCCAAGGTGGACGCGCTAGTCAGCCAACTGAAGCTCGCTCTGGCGCGTCGAATTGAGAATCTCCCATGGATGACGCCCGCCACCAAGGCCAAGGCGCTCGAGAAGCTGTCCCTGTTCACGGTCAAGATCGGATACCCAGACAAATGGCGCGACTACTCCGCGCTCAAGATCAATGCCGCCGATCTGCTCGGCAATGTTCGCCGCGCCAACGCCTTCAGATGGGATTATGCGCTTGCCAAGCTGGACAAGCCGGTGGATCGGCAAGAGTGGAACACGACCCCGCAGACCGTGAACGCTTTCTACAATGCAACACGTAATGAAATCGTGTTTCCGGCGGGTATCCTGCAGGCGCCATTCTTCGATCCCAATGCTGACATGGCGATCAATTATGGTGGCATCGGTGGCGTGATTGGGCACGAGATTACCCATGGTTTCGACGATCAAGGCCGCAAGTCTGATGGCAACGGCACACTCACCGATTGGTGGCAGGCGGATGACGCGGCAAAATTCCGCGCCGAAGCGGCGAAATACGGTGCGCAGTATGATAGGTACTCAGTGGCGCCCGGTGTGAACGTCAAGGGTGCCCAGACTATGGGCGAGAACATTGCCGATCTGGGCGGATTGTTGCTCGCGCTCGACGCGTATCGCGCCTCGCTTAATGGTGGAGCAAGCCCGATCGTCGACGGCTTTACCGGCGACCAGCGGGTATTTCTGGGCTGGGCGCAAGTCTGGCGCAGCAAATCCCGGCTTGACGCCCTTAAGCAGCAGACGGCGACCGACAGCCATTCGCCTGCGCGTTTTCGCGTCGATGGCCCGATGCGCAATATCGATGCCTGGTATGATGCCTTTGGAGTGAAACCGGGCGACAAGCTCTACCTCGATCCGCAGGAGCGGGTTCGCATCTGGTGACTTCGGTCCTGGTTGCCTCGGGGCAATCAGTTGCGGGCCGCTTGCCATAGACGGGGGCGGGTGTCGGGGGCTCAAAAATTGGCTGGGAGACGCCTAATCCTTGCCGGATACGCCCCTATAGGCGGCGTTCACGCGTCCGTGCGACCTGCAAAACTCCCTCAGCAGTCCCCCCGTCGTCATTGAGCTAGTAAGAGGCGAAGCGAAGGCACCTGGCCGAAATCACGTCGAGGTGCTCGTCAGTCAAATCCAAAAGACTCTACCTAGGGCACGCCACGCGCATATGTGCCTGGCTCAAACCATCGCTGATTGGCTGCTTCTCACCATGGCGAGCCAACGTCGAATCGGCATACAACCAATGGACATTATCACACGTGATTAGCAGCCTTTGGTATAGTATCAGCGCACGCACGTACAGCTGCGAGGATATCGCCCATACAGGGAGGTTTCGCGAGCACGGTCGCATCATTGAAGGACGACGCCAGAACTTCCGGGGAGTATCCAGTCAACACAACGAACGGCTTGCCGGACTCGCGCAGCTTCCGTGCGACCGGCTCGGATGTCTCGCGTCCGAGGTTGACGTCGAGAACGGCGACATCGCACCTTGGCTCAAGCCTGAGTGCTTTTGGTACAGACGTTGCCACCCCGACGACCTCGTAACCGGCAGACGCCAACTGCTGGCTGACGTCAAGCCCAATCATAAACTCGTTCTCTACTACAAGCACGCGAGCACTCACGACTTGCCTCCACAACTCCCCGGGAGCGAGGTGCGATCTTTCGACACGGCAACCCTCGCGACCTCTCAACAGTTAAGTTTGGTTCGGACGCAATGGTTCCCGGTTAACTCTGTCTAGGATGATTTTGCCGCGCAACCAGATGGATATCGAGCGCTGCCGCCCGGGCACGGCAGAACTCGCGGCACGAGGCCGCCAAGAGCGACGCGCCGATCGCTGGAGATTGATAGTCAAGACTAGGCTGGCGAGGCTTCGGCGCCCGGCTGATCATACGCGCGATGCGAGGCCTTCGGCGCGCCGGTCCATCTGCATGTCGCCCCCCGTCTCGACGCCTGCTTGAGGGCGTCGGTGGCGATATGACTATACCGAGGCCGGTACCAAACATGGCTATAAAGGCCGCGAAGAAGGCTTGTGGAATCGCGGGTTCCCGGCGGGGAGTCACACCCTGCCGTTGCGGCACTGCTGAGTCCAGCACAGGCGCATCAACACGCTGCCAGGCGTTCCCTGACGGCCGCATCATCTGCGCGACAAAGGCGCGGACGTAACGCCGCCGCCGGCTGGCGGCTACATAACTAACCTCGGCCGTCGTACGAGGTACCGCAGAGCACCATGCCGCGAAACGGACATTCGTATGCGTTCTAGACTGGCGAGCTGCTGGCGCATTTGGGCAGATCTTTGGCTCAAAATCGAGGGAACGCTGGCTTGTCCATAACGTAGGATCGCTTAACTGCCACGCCAGAACGAAGCAA
>JASHRR010000415.1 GCA_030037185.1 Xanthobacteraceae bacterium
GAGATGCGCTCGGTCAACGCCAGACCCAAACCGTAGACGATGCTGCCTTCGGTTTGAGCGACCACATTGTCCGGTTGCACCGGAATGCCGCAGTCGATCGTGCACCAGAAATTGTGTACCTTTATATTGCCGCTGGCGCGGTCGACGGAAATCTCGGCGATGCCACCGAGTAGGGAGCCCGAGTAATCGATGAAAGCAAAACCGAGCGCGTGGCCCTCAGGTTGCTTTGCTCCCCAATTGGCCATTTGCGCCACGCGCTCGACGACGGCCCGGCCGCGCGGCGTATTCTTCAAGAGATCAAGTCTCAGCTGTACAGGATCAATGCCGCGCCGCTGTGCGATCTCATCGAGGAAGGATTCGGCCACGAACTTGTTGGCCGTATATCCGATACCGCGAAGTGAGGAGGTGCGTACCCCGGTATCGCGATAGATGAGGCCGCAGTATTGATTCGCAATATCATACGAACGCAACTCGACGCCAAGCATCAGGAGGAGATCCTTATAGCCGGACAGCTCGTAGCGCACCGGATCTGTAAACGGCATCACACGATCGCCGGCAAGACGCTGGTGCCAGGCAACTATTTTTCCGGAAGCGTCGAGGCCGGCGCGGAGATAGTGTGCCGTCTGGGGTCGCAGCCGGCCGTTGTGCACGTCATCCTCCCGCGTCCACATCATTTTGACCGGACGTCCGGCGGCTTTCGATAGCAGTACGGCGTGGACAATATAATCGTCATCGTATTCACCGCGCCGGCCGAAGCTGCCGCCGAGAAGCGTATAATGCAGTTTGATCTTTTCATGCGGGATGCCTAGCGCTCTGGCGGCCGTATCGATCGCCATGGTAAGGCCCTGCGTCCCGCACCATATTTCTGCAGCATCTCCCGAGGGTGAAACCGCCGCGATCGCGTTCAGTGGCTCCATTTGCGCATGATAAGCATAGTCGCACTCGTACTCCGCTTCGATAACCGTTGTCGCACGGCGGAGAGCGTCTTCAGCGTCGCCTTGCTTGAACCAATCAGAGCTGACTGGGACGCTCGGGTTGCGGGCGGCAGCGGCGAAAGCCTTCAGGCCTTCGTCAGCATCGAACCCCCAAGCTTTGCCGCTGCGTTTCCAGGTGATGCTCTCTGCGACGACAGCCTTTCCGTCGAAGGCCGCCCACGGGGTTTCCGCAAGTACGCCGATCCCGTAAGGCAGGCGTACAATCGCAATCACACCTTCGACCGCCTTGACGTTGGCTTCGTCAAATTGTTCGGGGGTTGAGCCCTCGACGGGGCTCTCCAGCACAGTCCCATAAATCATCCCTGGTATCTGCAAATCAATCGAATAGGCGGCAGTACCGTTGACTTTTTTTGTTAATTCGACCCGTATCACATCTCGGCCAATCAGGCGAAACTCGCTTGTTTTCTTGAGCTGTGCAGGCGTGATCTCGGGTGCCGTTCCGGGAATCTGAGCGAAGGCCGCAATCTCGCCGTAACTGAGCCGGCGCCCCGACTTTTCGTGAACAACTGTGCTCGGCTCAGTGGTCAGCTCCTCGATCGGCACGTTCCACTTTTTGGCGACATTATCCAGAAGAACGCGACGCACCTGGGCACCAAAGGTGCGAAGCGTAGTAAAATAAGCGCTCACCGCTGTGCTGCCGGCTGTGAACATCGCGCCGCCGAACGCGGGATTGCCATAGATCTTTTCAATGACTGGCGCGGGTACGACGCGTACCTGGTCCCATTCGGCGTCGAGCTCCTCAGCCAAGATCAGAGGCAGCGATGTCATGGACCCCTGGCCCGTCTCGGCTGCCGGTGACATGATTGAGATTACGCCGTTTGGCGCAATGCTTACCCAAGGGCTCAGAATTGCGCCGTCTGCTTCGTCTCCCAAGTTGGCGGACTTCGCGATGTCGCAGCGGTCAATCGCGAATGCAAAGGAGAGTCCAGCGGCGCCCGTCATGAACTGGCGGCGTGAAAGAGTGGCCACTGGGCGTTGGAGGGTACTTGGCGCCATCGCTCAGCCCTTTCTCGCGGCGCGTTCAATCGCGCGTAGAATCCGCGGATAGGTTCCGCACCGGCAAATGTTCGTACTCATATGCGCGACGATCTCGTCGCGTGTCGGATGAGGCTTTTGCTTGAGCAGCGCGACCGCGCTCATGATCTGTCCGGACTGGCAATAGCCGCATTGGGGCACACGCTCGGCCAGCCAGGCTTTCTGCACGGGATGTGACGAATCCGGCGATAAGCCCTCAATGGTCATAACGGCGCGGCCGGCGACTTCGGAAATCTGTGTTTGACAAGAAAATGCGCGTTCGCCGTCAACGTGGACCATGCACGCCCCGCACAGGCCGGCCCCGCAACCGAATTTCGAGCCCGTCAGCTTGAGTTGTTCCCTAATGACCCACAGGAGCGGCGTTTGGGGCGGCGCATCTGAACTTACCGCCTGGCCGTTGATGCGAAACTCGGTAGCCATCTGCTTCCCCTGTGTTCGCAATTGCCATAGACGCCCGATCTCCGCAACTAGAATGGTCCATTTGTGTTTTTCCACTGATCTCGTGGAGGTATCGGAGTCAAAACATCCCAATGCTCGACTATTTTCCCGTTCTCGACTCGAACGAGATCGTAGAGCGCAGTTGGGCCGGAGGGCAGGTCTCCCTCGGTCAGCACAAGTACAAAGTTACCTTCAGCTACGTAATGACGGGGTGTGAGGTACAGCTGGCCTCCTTCCTTGGCCACGCTTGCGATTCGACTTCTCAATTGCGCAATTCCATCGCCGATTTGTGAAGCGTGCTGCACAAGAGCGGTACTCACAAACTCTTCGATTCGATCGGAGCGCAGAGCCACCATGACTGTTTCCCTGTACGAACGTACTAACGTCCGGTTGGCCTCCGTCTTCTCACGATCAACGACATCGGTGGGGCCGCCGACCTGCGTGCGGCCCGACGCATTGGGAGGCTGCTCCGGCTCGTGGCCTCCCCAATGTTCAACGATCTTGCCGCCGCTGAAGCGGAACAGATCGAACGCGATCGCATTTTGGCCGTAGCGGGTGAGACCGTGGTATCTCGAATGCAGCAGGACCAAATCTCCGTCTTTAATCGTGCGATAGATTGTTATATCGGCAGCCGGAGAGCTCGCGACCTCCGCGACGAAAGACTTCATTCCCGCACGGCCATCGGGGAGATTCGGGTCATGCTGTATGAATGATTCCGCGAAATAGCGATCGACTGCCGTCGAATCTTTCTTGCGAAAGATGTCGATCATGGCTTGGCGAGCGTTGCCGGCCAAAGCATTCGTAGTCATCGCGCTTCGATCTTGCGATTGAGCCAGCGCCGGCGCCAACAAGATTGCGGTGCTGCTCGCAATAACT
>JASHRR010000416.1 GCA_030037185.1 Xanthobacteraceae bacterium
CTAAACGGCTGAGTGCCCGAACTTCTCAGAGCGCCGGCCGAGGATCGTGTCGGCGGGTATCGAGGCGCATCGACACGACTGGCGACGGTGATGATGACCCAAAGCTCGTGGACGAGGTCGCGGCGTGATGGGCGCTCGGGCCAAAACCGGCCGTTGTCGTCGCCGGTCCCGAAGCGTACTTCTTTCGCCTGTCGGCAGGTACTGGCCGCGGCAGAGGCACCGATACCTTGGAAATGGTGTGCCGCTCGCTCTGCTGAAGGCTGTCAAAATCGCGCGTAATCTGCTGCTGGGCGGACGCTGGCTGCACGACTATGAGGCTTATCTGCTGTTGGCTGGCGGCGAGCTGATCAACGTTTTCCTGTAGCCAGGCGAGATGCTGCTTATCGAGCGAGGGGGCAGCGATGGTCGCTGGCGCGATCACGTCGCGCGTGATGCGCGCAACAGGTGCCAACTTGGGAAACTGAAAGGACGAAGTCTCCACCAGCTGTCTGGCCGCATCGCTGCAGGATTGCCAAGCCAAAATGGCAATGACACTTATGCAAAACGCCACAAGGAAGCGGGGCATGGAGCGCCGGTCTGGTGTGCCGGGCGAAGCCTCGTTGCCACAGAGTGGATCATTTTTCTGGTCGTCCGCGGGACGCATGGTCGCCCCTACAGGGGGCTTAATCGGCAACCAAACCATGGAGTACTCAGATCGTTCGAGCTTCAGCACGCAACCCATAGGCAGCCCCCCTCCAGCTGAGAGGATTGTCGCGTGAGTCGCGCGAACGGAGCAAGAGCGCAGAGCAGCTGCGCCCACTATCCACAGGAGCCCCCGGCGATCCCCGCGGTTTGCGGGACGGGGAAGCAAAGTCTGGCCGCGCGTTGCCTCGATCCGCGCCTTTAGCCATAGTGGGCGCAACGGCAACAGGAGAGACACGGCTTGTGGGTGAAGCCACCGATCGTCAACCCGATTGCAGCTCTCGGCCGGACCTCAACGGGGGGAGAGGCGACAGCCATCGCCGCCAGACAGCGCTCGGGGGCCTAGAGTGCCGTCATTGGGGGAGGAAGGCTATTGAGCGTCGCGACGATTGAGCCGGCCAGCCGCCGGTCACGGGCCAGAAATCCTGGCACGAGGCGACGGGCGGTGGGATACCGTCAGATGATGAGCAGTGTTTAAGCTTTGCCGGTACGGGAACCAGCAAGGCTGGCAGCATCCAAACTCAATGCCGAGACAGAGGACTCACCGCCGACTTTTGCAACACGTGCATGGTAAGGTCGACGTTAGACCTGGCTGCAGTTTATATTTCGGGTCGAAGCCATAGAGGATCGCGGTATCGGCCTGCCGACGGCTCAACTCCTCGAACCGTGACAAGCCGCCAGGCCCGGCCAACCACGGGTCGATCGTCATCGCTGTTGGAAGCCTCCGCCAGCAGGCGTAAGAGCGAGGAATAAGTGGCGGTCGAGAGGAGAGCGCCACGTGAAGATATACTCCGACTTTCTGTCTATGCCTGCATCGCGGCGTTAGCCTCAATGCAGGTGTGCGGTTCCTGGCCATCAGATCGCGCCAGTCTCTTTCGGCAAGCGCGATCTGACCGATGCTGTCGAAAAAAGTCGGCGGCATCCTGCTGGAACGCAACAATCGAATCATCGATCGGACCAACAGGTTGCCTAGAAGGAGGGGCTCCGCCCTCCATCGACCGCTCTCACTCTTACTTTGGGCCTTTCCATCCGGCGGCGAACGCGTCCCAGAATGCATAGTATTTCTGGTTAGGGATAGCACCGCGGTCGATGGTCCTATCAAAATACAACACCGAGTCTGTCTTTGGATCGAATACCGGCCACTCAGGCAATCCCGGTCCATTTGGATCACCCGTCGCCGCGAAATTTACCCAATATTGAGATACAATGTGGGCAAACTCGCGATCGGTCGCGGTCCAAGCCCATTCACGGGGGACGAAATTGCCGAACACGTAGGCGAGTTCGGCGCCGTGATAGGAGCCGAGATCCTTGCCGAGATTTTCGACGTAGTGCTCCTCGGGTGGCGCCGGCGGCGCATGCCGGAAATAATAAAAGAACACCTTGGATTGGCCGCTGTCGGCCTGCGCCTTCGCCCATTGTAGGTTCGGCCAACTGATACGCATATCTCGCACGGCAAGGGCGCTCGCCCGGGCCGCCTGCGTGTCGTCGTTTGCCTGATAGACGCGCAGAAATTCATCAGCGAACGAACCGAGTGTCCGGCGCGCATCCTCTCGAAATGAGGCCAGTGTCTTGTCGGTCGGAAAGTTCGATCCCTCATCCGAGGTCGAGCCAAGCAGTAGTGGCACGTCGTTCTGTCGATGACCGGCAAAGATCTGGTCCGCGGTGCCAGGTATCACATAACCGTCGTTGATCGGGACAGACGACTCGAAACGGTTCGCCGAAGGGATCGCGAGTATTTCCCAGGGCGTTTTTTGCCGCATCTGCGCCAGACTCGCCGCTTTCAGCGCAGCCATCAGTTTGGAGCCGACAGCCTCCGCGTCGGCAAGCGTCTGCAGAGTGCGTCCGAGCGGGGAGCCGGCGACGGGTGCGGCGAAGGCGCCGCCGCTTTCGCCGATGACGCGATGGAACAACCCTTTTGCCAGCGGCGAGGCCATCAGGAATGTGGCGCTGCTCGAACCGGCGGACTGACCGAAGATCGTGACCTTGCCAGGGTCGCCGCCGAACGCGGCGATGTTCTGCTTCACCCACTGCAAGGCGGCAATCTGGTCCAGCAGGCCGTAGTTGCCGGAGACATGATGCTCGGATTCTTTCGACAGCTCCGGCATCGCGAGAAAGCCAAATTTCCATACTCGATAATTGATTGAAACCAGTACGACGCCTTTCTTCGCCAGCTCGGCGCCGTCATAGATCCTGCCGGCCGACGATCCCCCGACGAAACCGCCACCGGGAATCCAAACCATCACCGGCCGCTTGTCGCCCGCTTGAGCGGTGGTCCAGACATTGAGGTAAAGACAGTCCTCGCTACGCGGCTCGATGGGGGTGAAAAACAAGCGCGTGAAGATCGAATGGCCGCCGAGTGGATCAGGCTGCACGCAAATGGGACTGAATTCGTCCGCGATCAGCGTGCCGCTCCACGGGACTACCGGCTGCGGCGGTCGCCAACGCAAATCACCGACGGGTGGCCTCGCATAAGGAATACCCTTGTAGGTTAGCACGCCGCCAACAACGGTCCCGGAGACGAGTCCTCCCGAAATTTGTATTGGATCGGCTCGCGCGGGCGTATCCGGCGCAACAATCTTCATGATCAGGCAAGAAAGCACGAGCAAGCGGGCGTGTCGTTTCATTTATTTTTCCCTCTTTTGGGCGGCCATCCCTTGCTCGGACGATAGCACAGCCAGCATCGCGACCAAAAAGCCGGTGGTCGCCTTTTGCCATCTTGCGCTCTCGCCATCAGGGCCGCCGACACGGCAGCAATCGGGAATCCGTGCCGGAATTTTTTGTGAAGGTTTCCGGATGCTGGCCGTCACGAACCTTTCCCCACGCGCCACGGCCGGCCTCCGAAACCTCCCGCGGGACGACGAAACGGCGGGGCACCCATCGGGCGGCGCCGTGCACGGGTCAGCCGTGAAGGCAGCATTGGAAACTTGCTGTGGCCGGCTGAGGAGCGAGCGCAAGGCGAACAGTTTTGCGGGTGTGGCTTGGCGCGGGTTGAACTGGTGAGCAGGCCCCGCGGCAGGCGGACGGAGGACTAGCCGAGCGCCCGGTCAGCGGGACAAAAGTGCCTGTTGGGCATTGCCTGCCGATGCGGCAATCGCATCGGAGCACCGACCGGTTGGTGAGCTAAATGATGTGATCGCTACGGCGCGGTTTTCTCCGTGCCTTTGAACTCGGTCGCCTGCTTGAGCATCCTCAGCACTCCTTCCGAGGGCCCGGCGATCTTCTCGACCATTGCCTGCAGCTCCTCGCCGCCCATCGGGTTGATATAGACGTTGGCTTGCTTGGCAGCTTCGATGAACTGCGGATCGACGACCGTCTCGTCGAACGCCTTGCGCAACGCTCTCACTCTGTCGGCCGGAACACCCGGAGCGGTGAGAATCGGCCGCCCGACTGCCACGTCGCCGGAGAGGATTTCTAAAACTTGGCGTTGGCCCTCACGCTCGCCGAGCTCGCTCCACAGCGGCACATCGGGCAAATCCGGCTCACGCCGCGGGCCGACTTGAAACAGGATATTGATCTTGCGATCGCGCAGCCAATCCGCATGTGTCGATTTCATTGACGCCCAGGAATCGCTGCCACGCCCGTCCAGCTCGCGCCGCTCCACGGCCAAGTTGATGTCGCCGCCGCCGGAATAGCCCGGCACAATCTTAAACTTGGTGCCGAGCAGATTGTTCGATACCTGAGGATAGAGCACCGAGGGAGAGCTCGCCCCCGTCGCGCCAATCGATAACGTTCTCTTCTTGGCGTCATCGATGATCGCCGCGCCGGACGCAGCCGATACGAACATGATGTTGTTGACCACCACCAAATTGCCGATCCAGTTGAATTTGCGCGCATCGAACTGAATGCCAGGCTGGCCAAGCGCCTGGTCGGTCGGCGTTGCCTGGCCGACACATGCGATGGCGGTGCCGTCCTTGGGGGCGACGGCGTAGAGCCAGTTTGCTGCGCGCCGGCTGCCGGCGCCCGGCATGTTCTGCGGCACGACGGCGGGATTGCCGGGGATATGCTCGCCGATGAATCGCGCGAACAGACGAGCATAGATGTCATAGCCACCGCCGGTGCCGTAGCCGATAACGAAGTTGACCCGCTTGCCATGGTAGAAGTCCGCGACCTCATCGCCAGCGGCCAACGAGGCGGTAGCGCGAAGCAGCGTTGCGACAACGAGCATCGTGAGGACTAGACGGCGTTGCATGAACAATTCTCCGTCACGGTGAGGGCCTGAACCCGGACTGATCTGGCCGGCCATTCGGTCGGAATGGTCCCGTTCGAGCTGCCGGCCAGTGATCTGCGAT
>JASHRR010000417.1 GCA_030037185.1 Xanthobacteraceae bacterium
TGCCGAACGCGTAGCGCCCGCCGCTCTGGAACCCGCCGAGCGCGACCGTGAAGGCCGGCTTGAGATTCCTGACGGTCTCGGTGTTGATCTGCGTGAGCAGCGAGAAGCGGTGGCCCTGATAGTTGCCGTGGTGGAGTATCCAGTTCTGCGGCTCGCGCTGCGGGTTGAGGGCGCGCTCGTTGGTCATGTCGGCGGCATGGAGGGGCGTCAGCACCGTCGCTGACAGCAATGCACCCGTCACTGCGCCGGCAAAAAGCTTGGTCCTCATGACGTTTCCCTTTGGCTTGCCAGCAGGTTATCTGCCGGCGTGGCGGTATCTCGTCGCGCCGCTAAAGCGATCGGCCGCTACTTCGCGGGCGCCCGCTCCAGTTGCCAGCCCGGAGAAGGCGGCGAGACGCCGGCGCTGCCAGGCAAGGACAGGAGGAGCGGGGCATCGGTGCGAGCCGTTACAGAGCGAACACGTACAACATCGATGCGGTCGAGGTGTACTTCAGCTCAGGCGCGCCCTGCATGACGAACGGCGACTGACGTGAACCCGCCAGCACCGCGATGTACTGCTTGCCGTTGACCGCATAGCTGATCGGCGGGGCGTTGATGCCCGTACCGGTGTTGAACGACCACAACTCTTTCAGAGTCTTGCCATCGTAGGCGGCGAACGTGCCGTCAGGTTGGCCGAGGAAGACCAGGTTGCCGGAAGTCGCGAGGACACCGCTATAGGCCGGATAATCCAGGCGCAAATTCACCCTGGTCTCGCCGGTGACGGGATCGATGGCCTTGAGCGCACCATAGAGGCGATCGACAAGCTTGAATCCGCCTCCCGTGAAGCGATCTCGCGGTTTCACCGCCCCGCCCTGATCCTCGAAATCCTTCTGCTCCGCCGTATCGATGGCATTGCAGCCCTCGACCGAGGAAACGTAGATCAGGTTGAGCGCGGGGTTGAAGGCGCTGGGCTCCCAGTTCTTGCCGCCGAAATGCGATGGGCAGAGCCGCCCGGATTGCGGTTTCGCACGCGTGCCGTGGCTGCCCTCGTTATAGATTTGAATATCGGCATTCGGTTTGTAGTTGAGCGGCAAACCGGTCTTGGGGTCGAGCCCCGGCGTCCAGTTCAGTTCATTGACGTACTGTTTGCCGGCGACGAACGAACCGTTGGTGCGATCGAGTGCGTAGAAGAAGCCGTTGCGCGCCGCGTGGACGAGGAGCTTACGGTCCTCGCCATTGACCTTGGCGTTGATGATCGGGTGCTCGGAGATTTCATCGAAGTCGTAGGGGTCCTGCGGCGTGTATTGAAAGCCCCATTTGATCTTGCCGTCGTTGGGGCTGAGCGCCAGGACGCTGGCGGCCCATTTGTTGTCGCCCGGGCGATATTCGATGTCCCAGTCGGGGCCGGCATTGCCGATGCCCTGATAGAAGGTATCGCTTTCCGGGTCGTAGGTGGCGGTCTCCCAGACCGACGCGTCGCCGTGCTTCCAGCGCTCCCTGCCGTCCTTCCAGGTCTCGTTGCCGGGCTCGCCGGCGCCCGGGATCGTGTAGGTGCGCCACACCGCCTTGCCGGTGTTGAGGTCGGTCGCCTCGATGAAGCCGCGGATGCCGAATTCGCCGCCGGCGGGGCCCACGATAGCGAGGTCGCGGACGACGAGCGGCGCCATGGTGATCGTCTCGCCGATCGCCGGATCGGCGATCTTGCGTTCCCACGCCAGTTCGCCGGTCGCCTTGTTGATTGCGAACATGCGCCCGTCAAGCGCGATCGAGATCACCTTGTCCTTCCACAGCGCGACGCCGCGGTTGTTGACCCCGCAGCAGGCGACCGCCGGCCCAGGCGCGGTCGATGCCAGGATCCATCTTCCACTTGATGACGCCCTTATTGCCTGCGGTGAGGTCGATCGCATAGACCGAGCCCCAGCCGTCCGGCACGTACATGATGCCGTCCTCGACCAGCGGCGTCGCTTCCAGATTGCCGAACGCGTAGCGCCCGCCGCTCTGGAATCCGCTCAATGCGACGGTGAATGCCGGTTTCAAGTTCTTAACCGTATCGGTGTCGATCTCCTTGAGCAACGAATAGCGATAGCCCTGATAGTTGCCGTGATGGAGCACCCAGTTCTGCGGTTCGCGCTGCGGATTGAGCAGCCGCTCGTTGGTCATATCGGCGCCGCCTGCCGGGGTCAGTGCGCTGGCGATCAGCAATGACCCGACCAAGGCGCCGGTGAGGGACTTCGCGATCATGACATTCCTCCTTCGTGATCGCCGGTGTTCAGCAGTCCGGCGTTTGTTGGTTCTCCCCGAGCTTGTCACCGCTCGGATTGTCGAGGCCCCTCCCGCCCGCGCGGCCGGGCGATCGGATGGCGGCACCGGCAACGATGCGCTCCCTGTGCGCTTGCCGGGAGAGCGGACGGGGGTTCTCCGCAAAACGCAGACGCGCCCTTGGCACCCGCAGAGGCTCACCCGGATTGCGCGACGCCCCTTGCGGCCGCTGCCCCCCGACCGGGCAGAGGCGAGCGCCATCGCCGGTTGCGTGCGCCGGCAGGGCAGGCAGAGCGCCGGTCACGCGTCAACGCCGTTACAGGGTGAACACATACAGCATCGAGGCTGTCGATGTGTTCTTCAGTTCAGGCAAATTCTGCATGATGTTGAGCGGCTGGCGCGAGCCGACCAGCACGGCGATGTATTGCTTGCCGTTCACCTCATAGCTGACGGCTGGGGCGTTGATGCCGGTGCCGGTGTTGAAGCTCCACACCTCAGCCAAGGTTTTGGCGTCGTAGGCGGCGAAGGTTCCATCGAGGTGACCAAGGAACACGAGGTTGCCGGCGGTGGCGAGTGCGCCGGAGAGATTCGGGTATTTAAGCTTTGCTGCGGCCCTGGTCTCGCCGGTGACCGGGTCGATCGCTTTGAGACCCCCATAGAGCGCGGCCGGCCATTCGGGCGCGCCACCGGTAAACCTTTCGCGGAATTTCACTGGCCCGCTTTGGTCCTGCATATCCTTCTGTTCGGCCGTTTTGATGTCGTTGCATCCCTCGATCGAGGGCACGTAGATGAGGCCCAGTTGCGGATTGTAGGCTGACGGCTCCCAATTCTTGCCGCCCTGGATCGACGGGCACAGCCTGTCGCTGAGGGGCCTCGCGCGCGTGCCGTGGCTGTTGGCCGTGTAGTACTGGACGTTGCCGGCAGGGTCGTAATTGAGCGGGTGGCCGGTTTTGGGATCGAGGCCGGGCGTCCAGTTCAATTGATCGACATACTGCTTGCCGGCGACGAACGAGCCGTTGATGCGGTCAAGCGTATAGAAGAAGCCATTGCGGGCGGCATGGACTACGAGCTTGCGGTCCTCGCCATTGACCTTGGCGTTGATGATCGGGTGCTCGGAGATTTCGTCGTAATCGTAAGGATCGTTGGGGGTATATTGGTAGCCCCATTTGATCTTGCCGTCGTTGGGGCTGAGCGCCAGCACGCTTGCGGCCCACTTGTTGTCGCCGGGGCGATATTCGGCGTCCCAGTCGGGGCCGGCATTGCCGATGCCCTGATAGAGGGTATCGCTTTCCGGGTCGTAGGTCGCGGTCTCCCAGACCGAAGCGCCGCCGTGCTTCCAGCGCTCCCTGCCGTCCTTCCAGGTCTCGTTGCCGGGCTCGCCGGCGCCCGGGATCGTGTAGGTGCGCCACGCCGCCTTGCCGGTGTTGAGGTCGGTCGCCTCGATGAAGCCGCGGATGCCGAATTCGCCCCCGGCGGTGCCCACGATGGCGAGGTCGCGGATGACGAGCGGCGCCATGGTGATCGTCTCGCCGATCGCCG
>JASHRR010000418.1 GCA_030037185.1 Xanthobacteraceae bacterium
GCTGGATAACGAAGGCCATCTCTTCGGCAACTACGGCATTCTCGACCAGCAGGCCGTGCTGAAATGGGTCGAGCGCAACATCGGACGCTTCGGCGGCGACAAAGACAACGTCACCGTCGGCGGTCAATCGGCCGGAGCTGTCGACACCGGCATTCACATGCTGTCGCCGCTCGCCGCCGGCCTGTTCCACCGCGGAATTTGCCAGAGCTTCTGCCAGGCCTTCACGCTGCCCACGAAGGCGGCGGCCGAGGCCACCGGCGTCGATTTCGCGGTGGCAGCCGGTTGCGGCTCAGGCACAGGTCCGGACGTCGCCCAATGCCTGCGCAAGCTTACGGCGGCCCGGGTTGAAGAACTCGCCGGCACGGCAAGCACTCAGGGCAAATTCATATCCGGCCGAGGTTTGGTGGACGGCCAGATCATCCCTGATCAACCGCTGAGGCTGTTCGCCAACGGCCGGTTCAACCACGTGCCGCTGATCAACGGCAACACCGCCGACGAAACGAACTTCGGTCTGGCGATCACGGAGTACTTTTCCAACACGAACAATGCGCTTCGCACCCCGCCGACCGAGGAACAATATCTGAACTACGTGAATACGACCTATGCTCCGCCGACCTATGTTGACGGAACCGCCGCGAAGGTTCTGGCCGTCTATCCGCTCAGCGCCTTCAAGCGCCCGCAATTGGCCTGGGATCGGGTCGGAACCGACTCAGGGATCTGCAACCAGCGAAGATTCGATAAAATCCTCGCTTCGCAAATCCAGGTTTATGCCTACGAGTTCGCCGATAAGACGGCCCCGTTCTTCTTCCCCGATATGCCGGGAATGGAGGCGCTCGCCTATCATACCGCCGATATCCAGTATCTGTTCCCGCTCTGGCACGGCGGACCACTCGGCATTCCCTATCCGCTCAACCGTCGGCAAATGATGCTGTCCGATCAACTCGTGTCCGCTTGGGCCAATTTTGCCCGGACGGGCAATCCGAACGGATCAGGCAACAATCCGTGGCCGCGCTACACGGCAAGCGCCGAAGCGACCGCCTGGCTGATCCAGGATCTGCCGGGTCTGTCGACTTTGACGGATACGCAATACGCGGCGCTTCGCCACTGTGACTTCTGGGACTCGGTGACCGCAACCCAGTAAAGGAACGTTGAGCCCGACCGTTTTTTCTTCACACCGCGGGCGCTCAACGCGGCAGCAAGTGACCATCGCCCAACCGCTCGCGGTGGCGACAGCGCGTCGTTGCTGGCTGACGAAGGGCCGCGACGGCGTGTATCTTATCGGTCCGCGGCGCCGGGACCATCCGGTTGCACCCAGGCCTGCAGCCGAGATATCTGGCTCAGCGCCAGCCTCCCGACCGCGGAGTAGCCGAGCGGCCTTCGCAGGTCGGATCCGGTGCCGTGGCCAAACATCATCGGCATGCCGGTCAATCGCGGCGGCAGTTGCCATTGGGATCGGACGGCACCGCAGTAGGCCGGATTCGCGAATCGCCGCAATCGCCGGCATGTGCGTTCGCGCTCCGCCACGATGGCGAAATCCAAGCATGATGATGATGGTCCATGTGGCCAAGCTCGGTTGCGGGGGGACGCGCCTCAGGGGGTCGCAGAGGCTGGCCCGTTGCCCGGTGCAAAGCCTCGTTAAAAACGACTACTCTCCAAAATACTTGAGCGCGATCTGGATGCCATCGTCGTACATCTTTTGGTACTCAGGCTGAGACTCCTCGCCGCGCTTTGTGCTGCGATGGAAGAATCGCGTTATCTTCGCAATTGGAACACGACGCTGCCGATCGGCCGCGTCGATCTCCGTCGTTGATCCAACATCGAGAAGACCGTCGAGATCGAAGTCAACCACGTAGTAATACACGGCGCCGACGTATACTCCCCGCGAAGGCTCGTTGCGGATGCGAAGCATTTCCAGCCGGTTGCCTTCAGGCGCGATATATTCATAACACCACCGACGTTCCTCAAGTCCGATACAGCCAGTCGTGGTGCCGCCACGTTCGACCCAAACCCGCTCAGTCCTCGCCCGGCTTCTCGTGAGACTTTCCGGGAACGGCATTTTTACCGACGTGACCAAATTGACGACTTTGCGCACGTCCTCGCGTTCCGCCGCGGAAGCGGAAAGACAGCAAACGCCTTGCAGCAGGACTGCCAGCGCTAAAAGCGTAGATTTCTGCAGCATTGGGAATGCCTTTCCTCAAAGAGCTTAGTCTTGCCACCGAGTCTTCCCTACCTGCGGCCGGAGATAGGCTCTGAAACGACTTGCCACGACCGGGTCTTGGGCTCGCCGCCGGCTAGACGCGAGCAGCCCCGGCGTCGAATGCCGACCGCTGCGTACGGCCAGCGGGTTAAGCACGATCTCCAGCTCAGGATTGCCCCTGGCACGATAGCGCGATTCGCGTTGTCTATCGACAAGCATTCGGGACGCCACTACTGGCGAAATGCGCGGCTCCGGTAACACCGACGTTACGCCGAGAGGGCTCGCAGTCATCGAGCACGGGGTTAGGGCCTCGGCAGATCGGCTTTGTGCGAAGAACCTCGCGCCTCCATGGCGTGCGATTCGAACGAGAAATTCGTGCAGGAGCGGCGGGACCTTCCGGGGTGAACGGCCTAGCTGCTTGGTGAAGCGCTGGCCTCGGGTGGGGCAAGATGATGCGAGCCTCACCCGTCCGCTTGCACCGTAGCCCCGACGCTACAGCAACGAGGCCGGCCGCGCCACTTCCTCTTCCAGCACACGCCGTCGGCCGCCGGCCCTCGTAAATATTGGCCGAATGACGCCGCGAGGCCCAGCCGCTTCGATGCCTCAGACGCTGAATACTCACAGGTGTTCGCCCGGGTCCGGGATCGACCCCCGCCTGAAGGCCAGGCGGCCGCGCGCCAAACGGCGGGGGCTTCTGCCCGGTCTCCCGCGCAGAGATTTACGACCTTCACGGCTGTGCGCACGGCCATCACCGAAGCTAAGCGGCATGCTTAAACTCCAGCGGCTTCCTCTTGCCGACCCGCTTTCGGATTCGCTTGGGAGGCTCTTGGGGCAATATCCTGCCCTGACTTACGTTGATTGCGCCGACAATGTCAGCATGCCGCTCCCAACTGCGGGGCGAGCTCCTCGGGAACGTAGACCGCAAACCTCTTTCCATTGTGCCGACCAGTCGGATCGGCTGGAGTTTGAAATCGTGGTTTGGCGGTTCCGGGGAATAGCTCCCCGGGTAAGACCAAGAGCGTAAACAAGCCTTCGCGGGTTTGGACGAGAACCAAGTCCAGGTCCGCAATTGCCTTGGTCGCTGCGCGGCACAATTGCAGGTCGGGACTTCGGCCGAAGAGCTCTCAAGCGAACCCTAAGACGGGTCGGCAAGAGGAAGCACTGGGGTGCTGCGCATGCGTGATCTCCAGTCCCAGTAAAATCTCGCTCTTCAGAAAGGCGGGGCATCAGAAGCCCCCTCCCTTCACGGTCCCTTCACGGAGGGGAGAATGTCACGCTATCGCCGACAACCGCGGCGTGCCGGCGGCGTCGCCTGCCTATCTTGATCGGCTGGGCCGCCCGCGCTCGCCGGATGACCTCTCGGGCCACGCCTTCCTGCGCTACGGCCACAGCATCACGCCGTGGGCGCTCCGGGCCTGATGGCGCCGCGGCGACGATCGCGGCAAGCCCCGCGCCTGCGCGTCCGACAACGGCGACGCCATGCACGACGACGGGAAATCTCGTTGAGTAAGCGTCCCTGTTCCGCGATATCGGCCGTGCCGAACATCGAGCGCGTGAACATGAACTCCCAATGCGCCGACACGCTCTTGCGCTTGAAGGGATTGATATCGAACGAGGCGGGATCGTCGATCAGCGCGAAACGGCCCTGTGGGACGATCAATTCGACGATCTCGGCAAGATGCCGCTCCGTATTGGTGGTGGAAAAGACGAAAGCCGGAGCACCGACAGCCAGGGCGGTGATCTCACTGGCCAAAGGCTTCGAGTGATTCACCACGTGATGTACGCCGAGATCGGTTGCCCAGGCTTTGGTCTCCGGGCGCGAGGCCGTGGCAATGACGGTTAGCTCGGTGAGATTGCGCGCGAGCTGGATAGCGATGGAGCCGACGCCGCCGGCCCCACCGATGATGAGAATGGCGGGCACAGCGCCTGGCGCAGCGCGGCCTTTCACATCCAGCCGGTCGAACAGCGTTTCCCAAGCCGTGATCGCGGTCAACGGCAGCGCCGCAGCTTCCGCCCAGCCGAGTTGAGCGCGGCTTGGCTCCCGCGGTACGCTCGTCCACCAGGTGAAGCTCGGCATTGGCGCCCGGCCGCTGCAGCGCGCTCGCATAGCAGACTTCGTCGCCGGGCCGGAACCGCGTCACCTGATTGCCAACGGCCTCGACAATGCCGGCCGCATCCCAGCCGAGCACGCGGGCCTCCCCTCCGGCGGGCGCGGCGCTCCCGCGAACCGTGGTGTCCACCGGATTGACTGACACCGCTTTCACGCGGACCAGCAGGTCATGCGGGCCTGCCGTCGGCGCGGGCAAGTCAAGATCGACAAGTCAATCCGGGCGGTCGATGCTGTCCGGCGCATAATAACCCACGGCTTTCATGCTGCTTTCTCCTTCATACGCCTGTCGTCGAGCGCGCTGACCCGCGCATTTCCGAGATGGAGTCGCGCCAGTTCATCGAGCGCGGCTCGTCCGATCCGTTCCTCCGCGTCATGACGGACCAGCAGCGTCGCCTGATCGACGCCGCCCAAGAGGCCGAGCGGTTCTTCCAGGGTGCGGATGCGGTAACGGGCGTGGAGAAATTGGGGATGCCACAGCGGCAC
>JASHRR010000419.1 GCA_030037185.1 Xanthobacteraceae bacterium
CAGCGGATATTGCGCCTCGTCCGGGCGCGGCATGTTCTGGCAGTAGTTCTGGTATACGGCTCGCAGATCGGCGCGGTGCTGATAATTGAGCGTCGCCCCCATCACCGCGCCGCTGTTGAGGAAGGCGCCGTCGAAGTTCAAGCCGCCGTCGGGATTCTTCGCATAGGTCTCGATCAGCTTGGCGCCGACGAGACCGCCGTAAGATGCGCCGTGCAGGATGGTGTGTTGCGGCTTGCCGATCCGTGCAATGAAGAACTTGCGGGCGTTGTCGGAATCGGCGGCCGCCATTGCGACGCCATAACCCTCGCGCCGGTAGCTCGACGCCACCCAGGCAAAGCCGCGCCGGACCGCATAGGAATACTTGTTGAGGTCCGCCTTGCTGCCGATCGCGGTCGGCGGTAACAGCGACGGTCCGCCATGGGCGAACACGACGAGGTTGCCATTCCAGGTCTTCGGCACGGCGGCGGTGATGTAAGCCCCAGTCTCGTGCTTGGCGACGTAGCAGGTCGCGATGTCAACGATCGGCTCCGGGCACGGCGTGGGGTCAGGCGGCACCGCCCCCGCTCCTTGCGCCAAGGCCGCACCGGTCATCGCCGCGAACGCGATCGCTGCAAGCGTCATCCTTGCCTGTGGCATGCTTTCCCCCCTGGTGCGTTTCGGCGAGGCCGGACAGCCCAAGCCTATTGCAGATGAGCGAAATTACAAGGTGTCCGTGTGCTCCTGCTATGCAAAGTGGTCAAGCTTTCCGTGGCGCACGCCAGCGACAATCCACCGCTGCGTCGCGCCGGCGGGTGTCAAGCCTCCCGCGTCTAACACCCCGTCAGCCGCGCGAGGAAGCGCGGGTCCGACAGCACCGCGATAGCGGTGCGCGCGAAAACAGCCGCAGGCACGAAGGGCCGCCCGAGCGCCTTCGAGCCCGTTTTGGCAGCGCCGCACCAGCGGTTTCTTGCGTTCGTCCAGTGCAAAGACCGCCAGTTCTGGTAGTGCGATGAGGTCTGCGCCTCGCCGGGCGCACCTTGCGTCCCCCCCTCCGCAGTGGTGGGGGAGGAGCGTTTTGAGCAAGACCCGTTTCGGGCCTATCCGCGGGTGTTTAATCTTGCCTTCCCGCGTGCGCCGTTGAGGAAGCGGGGATTGATGCTGTCCACAACGGAGCTTGGGGTCTGCGGGCGAAAGCCCCGCCTTTGCGTGGGACGGGTCAGGCTGTTGCGTCGGCTTACGCCGCGGTCGCGCCGCTCTACCGCGTCGAATCGTCTTGAGCCTTGTTGACAGTGCACTTGCCTATCGGCTGCGATCGCGTCAAGGATGAGCCATTCCTCGTGCGTTGACCTTCTGGTGCCGGAACCTGTCATGTCCTATGCTCAACCCGTCCAAGGCGAAGATCCTGGCCATAGCGGACACGACGACACGCCGACGGATTTCGGGAGGGCGTTCGCGATCGCGGCGTCGCTCAATATCACGCTTGTGATCGCACAGGTCGTGTTCGGCGTTCTCGCGAACTCGGTCGCCCTCATTGCCGACGCGGGGCACAATCTGGGCGACGTGCTGGGGCTGCTGCTGGCGTGGGGCGCCCATGGCATGGCGCGGTGGCAACCGACCAAGCGCTACACCTACGGCTTCCGGTCGGCTTCCATTCTGGCGGCGCTGTTCAACGGCATCGTTCTGATGGTGGCGACCGGCGCGATTGGCTGGGAGGCGCTGCGCCGGCTGGCCGGCACCGCCGACGTTGGCGGCGTCACCGTGATGATCGTCGCCGCCATCGGCATCGTGGTGAACGGCATCTCGGCCTGGCTCCTGATGGCGGGGCGCAAGGGCGACTTGAATGTCCGCGCCGCATTCCTGCATTTGCTCGGTGATGCGGCAATTTCGTTCGGCGTCGTCATTGCCGGCGCGGTCATCTACTTCACCGGCTGGAACCGCCTCGATCCGCTGGCCAGCCTCATCATTTCGGCGCTGATCGTGTGGGGCACCTGGGGCCTGCTGCGTGAAGCCATCATGATGTCGCTCGACGCCGTGCCGCAAGGCGTCGACCCGGCAAGCGTGGCAAGCTATCTGCACTCCCTGCCGGGCGTCACCGAAGTCCATGATCTTCACATCTGGGCGATGAGTACCACAGAAACCGCCATGACGGCGCATCTGGTCCGCCCGGGCGCGGGGCTCGACGATCGCCTGCTGCACGACATCTGCCATGAACTCGAGTGCCGATTCAGGATTTCCCATGCGACGCTGCAAGTCGAGGCCGGCGACACCGAGCACGCCTGCCGCCTTGCGCCGGACCATGTGATCTGACGACGGCGCCGCAGTCCGACGCGCGCTGTTGCGCCGAGAGCTGCCGTTGCACTCGGCAAGCGCAGGCACCCCGGCGACCGGCGTCAACGAAAACGAACGGCACACTCCGGGTGTGAGCGGCGGCGCGGAGGACGCCGTGTCCAGATTTCATACGGGTCATCTGCCGACGACGATCGCATCGTGGCGATCGATTGGACGCGGCAGGAATCATCGAAACCGCGCCAGAAGCCGGATAAGCCGCAGTGAATTCGATTGCCTCGCAAGTCTGCCGGCTCAATCCCATTGCGGACACCGCCGTCTTCGATCACACTCCATGCGAGCCGGGCTCGAACAAAACAACCCAGCGCCAGGAGGGTGTGATGCAGCGTGCGTTAGTGGTGTTGCTTGCGTGGACCGCCGCGGCCGTCGCGGCGCCGGCATTGGCGGCAGAAGGAGCCGTGTGCGTCGAGAACGCGACGATTGACAATCTGCAAGGCGCGCTCGCCGCCGGCCGCATCACGGCGAGCGATCTCGTGCGTGCCTATACGGCGCGGATCGAGGCCTATGATCGCGCCGGCCCGCGTCTCAATGCGGTGCGGGAGATGAACCCGGATGCGCTTGCCACTGCGGCAGCGATTGATGCGCGCAAGTTCGGCCCGCGGCGGCCGCTGGAGGGAATCCCAATTCTCCTCAAGGACAATATTGCGACCGGCGACGCTCAGCACACCACCGCGGGCTCGCTCGCCCTTGCCGATGCCTACGCCAATCGCGACGCAACCGTCACCAGGCTCCTGCGCGACGCCGGCGCCGTGATCCTCGGCAAAGCGAACCTCACGGAGTTCGCCAATATCCTGGCGATTGACATGCCGTCGGGCTATTCGTCGCTCGGCGGCCAGGTCAAAAACCCGTTTGCTCTGGAAGTCAACGCCAGAGGCGTTCCGATCGTGCAGCCCGGCGGATCGAGCTCGGGCTCGGCCGTCGCAGTCGCGGCCGGGCTTAGCGCGGCTGCGATCGGCACCGAGACATCAGGGTCGCTCCTCTCGCCGGCCACCCAGAACGGCGTCGTCACCGTCAAGCCGACAGTCGGGCTCATCAGCCGCGCCGGCATCATCCCGATTACCCACACCCAGGATACCGCCGGCCCGCTCACCCGCACGGTGCGCGACGCTGCGATCCTCCTCAACGTGCTGGCAGCTCCTGATCCACTCGACGAGGCGACGCGCGATCTCAAGCGTCCGGCTGACTTCACGAGCCTCCTCGACAAGGATGGCCTGCGCGGCGCCCGCATCGGCATTCCGAGTGATCCGAACGATCCGGCAAACGACGTGTATTATGGCGCGCTGTCGCCGCGGGCGGCCGCGGTGATGCGCGACGTGATCTCGGTGCTGGAGGCCGCCGGGGCCACCCTGGTCCGCGCCAATATGTCTACCATCAGCTGGGCGGGCGGCCCTGGCACTGAGGCAGCCGTCCTCAACCACAATCCGGAGAGTGCAAGCCGATACCAGGCGGAGCGGCGCCCGGTCGTCTATCTCTACGAGCTCAAGCACGATCTCAACGCTTACCTGCGCGACTGGGCCAAGGGCACAGGCATGCGCACCATGGCGGACATTATCGCCTTCAACGCGGCGCATGCCGACCGCGCGCTGCGTTTCGGCCAGGATATCTTTCTCGCCTCGCAGGCGACCGAGGGCGGCCTCGACGCGATCGAGTACGTTGCGGCGCGGCGGATGGACATCCGCGCCTCGCGCACGCTGGGCATCGACGCCTATATGGACGAGCACAAGCTTGATGCCATCTTGTTTCCCGGGAGGAACGGCGCCGCTGTCGCGGCCAAGGCCGGCTATCCCAGCGTCCAGGTGCCGGCCGGCATGATTGCCGGGATCGGCGGGATCGGGACGCCTGAATATCCCTTCGGCGCCACCTTCACGGGCCGCGCCTGGAGCGAACCGGTACTGCTGCGCCTCGCCTATGCGTTCGAGCAGGCGACCAAGGCCCGGCGGATGCCGCCCGGAGTGCCGCCGCTGGAACCGGCATGCAGGCCCTAGGTCTCGCCATCGGTCGAGACGGCCGCGCGAACACCCCCGCCGCCTCAGGCGAGGACATCTGAGAGGGTGATTTCGAGCGCCGCTACGACCGGCTTGACGGAATCGATCTACCCGTACCACGAGCTACACATGCAATTGAACTTCGCCACTGTGGACGTCTTCACCGATCGGCGATTCGGCGGCAACCCGCTCGCCGTCCTGCCGGATGCACGCGGCCTCACGGCGGAGCAGATGCAGGCGATCGCGGCCGAATTCAACCTTTCCGAGACGACCTTCGTGCTGCCGCCGCAGGATGCCGCCAACACCGCGCAAGTTCGCATTTTTACTCCTCGCGCCGAGCTGCCCTTTGCCGGCCATCCCAACGTCGGCACGGCATTCGTGCTGGCCGGCGCCGCAGCCGGCGCGGCGCGGCCCGCCGCGGGCGATACCATGATTTTCGAGGAGAAGGCGGGCCTCGTCCGCATTGAGCTCCTTCGCCAGCGATCAGCGGTGATCGGGGCGCGCATCACTGCGCCGCAAGGCTTTTCCATGCGCGAAAATATTGCCCCCGAAATCGTCGCCGCGGCGTGCTCTCTCGCGCCCGCCGACATCGACACGCGGGCGCACCAGCCCTGCATCGCCTCCTGCGGCACGCCGTTCGTTCTCGCTGCCGTCACGAGCCGCGCCGCGCTCGCGGCCGCGCGGCCACGCAGCGAAGTCTTTGCCCAGCATGCGCTGGCGACCGGCATTCACCTCTACGTCGAGGCGGTTGCGCCGGTCGCCGATATCGAGGCGCGCATGTTCGCGCCGCAGTTCGGGGTTACCGAAGATCCCGCGACAGGCTCTGCAAACGTGGCGCTGATCGCCCTCCTGGCGACGCTGCGCGCCGAGCCGGACCTGCGATTGGAGCGGACAATCTCGCAGGGCGTCGATATGGGACGTCCAAGCCTGATGGCGGCATCCGCCGACAAACGCGCCGGCAAAATCGTCGCTGCCCGCATCGGCGGCAGCTGCGTGCCGGTGACGACAGGGGTTATATGCGGATGAATGCGCGGGAGCGCGCGCTTGAGAGGTGCCACTGTTTTCTGCGCGCCTGTCCAGGCGGCGGAGGCACCAATTGACAGAATGCGCCTTATATCCCGCGAATTTATTGGTCGGGATCTAAGGCGCTCGGCGGCGCCGCTTTGCCTTTGCTTCAACTTTTAAAAAAGCCGTTAGCCAGGCCTGCAACCGCTTGGCATGCCCGCTGTTCGAATTGATGACGCAGTCTGTGCTTCGAAAGTTTGCGTTTGCCGCCCCCTGCTTGGCAAGCCCCGGCTTCAGCCGTGAGGAGCAGTGACGCAGGATTATCGCCTCAGCGCCATCAGGGCTTTTGTTGCAAGCC
>JASHRR010000420.1 GCA_030037185.1 Xanthobacteraceae bacterium
CGGAAGGCGGCAGCCTTCGTACGATGGCACGAGCCGGATGAATCGAGAGACTCATGTCCGGATCTGTCAGCGGCTCGGGGTGAAATTCCCCGGGCCGACTCGGCGCCCGCGTGGGCGATTTCGACAAAAACCGTGGCGGTGGACGTGCTGCTGGCTCTGACCGTCGCCCAGGTCCTACAAGACCTCAGTCCGCTCAAGGGGCTTCACAAACTCAAAGGTGACCGGGCCGGACAGTGGGCGATGACGGTGAACGCACGCGCATCTGCTTTTCCTTCAGGAGGGGCGACGCGCATGATGTTGAGATCGTAACCGATCAGCGACTTCAGGCGATGGGCCTAGCTCCAACTCAAATCATGATTGCGCAACGGGATCGAGCGTATGCGCTTGCCGGTCGCCATGTGGATTGCGTTCAATATCGCTGGCGCGACGAGCGGCACTACCTCTTCGCCAATACCGGAAATCCATCGATCTGTCTTCATGTAATTGATTGTGATCTGCCGGGGAAACTCGGTCATGACGTTGGGGGCGTAATTGTCAAAATTGGTTTGTTCCACGACGCCGTTGCTGAATGTAATCTCTTGGTTGAAGACAGGTCCGAGGCTCCAGGCCATCATGCCGCGAATCTGCCGATCCGCGGCCTCCGGATTGACAATTGCATGTCCTTGGTCATGGATAATGTCCATACGATTGATCGTAACCGAGCCGGATGGGCTGACCGATACCGTTACCCCCATGGCGACCAGAGCGATACCTCTCGGCGCAACGGCCTTGCGGTCGTCTATGGCGAATCCAATCCCGGTACCCTTCGGCAATGGACGGCCCCATCCTGCCTTTTCGGCAACCAGGTCCAGTGCCCTCAACCAGTCCGCCTTCGCGTTATCCTCGAAGGAGTCCGAACTGGCCGCGGAGATAAGAGCCCGCCTGTACTCAATGGGGTCTCTTCCGGCAGCGTGCGCCATCTCCTCCACGAAGCTTTCCAGATAGAAGACGTTGGCGTAACTGCCGGTCGAGCGCCACGGTGCACACGGCACAAAGGTCTTCATTGTGTTCACTTCAACGCGCAGATTGGCAGCGGCGTATGGGAAAAGATGGAATCCGCGCAGCAATTGATTGGCGAGTCTCGCCTTGTGCCTGCCGAATTCGATCAGCGGCGCGCCTTCAAGCGCGTCATTGCCGGCCACTCGAATCCAGACCGCCAGCGGCATTCCGTCCGGACCGAGCCCCGCTGTCATCCGGGCGATGCCCATGGGGTGATAACCGTTGACGTGCTTGAGATCCTCCTCGCGCGTCCACAGCAGTTTGACTGGCCGGCCATCCAAGGCCTTCGCAATGGTGACGGCCTGCTCCAATTCGCCGTGCATTCCGCCTCTACCAAACCCACCGCCTTCAAAGCAGTTGTGCAGGAACACGTTGTCGGGCGACAGCCCGGTAAGCTTGGCGGTCGTCAGTGTGGCGTAGTCGGGAGCCTGCGTACCTATCCAGATTTCTGCCCGGTTCGCCGTCACTTGTGCCGTACAGTTTGGCGGCTCCATTTGCGCGTGCGCTTGGTGGGGCAACAGGTATTCGGCTTCGATGATCTTCGTCGCACCGCGAAGTGCCGATTCGACATCGCCGTGGTCGACAGCCATTGGGCCTCTGCGATCTAGCGCGGCGCGATATTGGTTGACCAAATCCCGAGAACTCTGGTTGGCGTTCGGTCCCGGGTTCCAGGTAACTGGCATCGCATCGAGCGCAGTCTTCGCGTGCCACCACGTATCGGCAACCACCGCGATTCCGCTCGCGGCGCCGAGACCCTCCATCGGCACTGCGGCTATGACGCCGGGCCGGCTCCGGATCGATTCAAAATCGAAGTTCTTGAGCGATCCGCCGTAACTCGGGGACTGTTTCGTCGCCGCGTAGACCATGCCGGGCAGTCGCACATCAATGCCGTAAACGGCTTGCGCGCGCGACTTGACCTCGACATCGAAGCGCCGCACGCGGGTACCGATTAACGTATACTGATCAGGGGTTTTGATCACCGGTTCCTTGTCGAGCCTGATCGTCGCCGCTTTCGCTGCGACCTCTCCGTAGCGCAGCCTCCGTCCCGTCGGATGATGGGTGAGCACGCCATCCTTCGTCGTGACCTCAGCGACCGGCACGCCCCACTGCTGCGCAGCCGCCGCCTTCAAGCGCTCGCGTGCGCTCGCGCCGGCCTGTTGATAAAGCACGCGCCCGAGGCGCACTGAGCTGCTCGCTTCTGTATGAAGATGGTCGTAGGCGTGGTTTTGTCGGAGATGGCGATTGGGATCGGCGTAGACTGCTTGCACCTTCGCCCAGTCACATTCTAATTCCTCGCAGATCATCATCGGATTCGAAGTCAGTACACCCTGACCCAGTTCCGACTGGTTTACGCGAATGAGAACGCGGTCGTCAGGGCCAATGACGATCCACGGATTGATTTCGACGCCACCGTCCGCTGGCGGCAGCCAAGGTCGTGAGTTGACCCGATTTCCAACCGCTTGATCCTCGGCTCGCCCTTCCCGAAGATACAGGGCGAGCGCCATGCCGCCGCCCACTGCCGCGGTCGCGATCAAAAATTCCCGGCGATTGCTCTGCGTCATGACCCTTGCTCCTCAGCCCTTGGCCATTAGCGCTGACGCCTTGCGGATGCCGTTGCGGATCTCCGCGTAGGTGCCGCAGCGGCATATATTGGTCATCGCGCGATCTATGTCCGCATCGGTAGGCCGCGGTTGCCGGGCGAGCAGCGCAGTCGCCGCCATGATCTGGCCGGCCTGGCAGTAACCGCACTGGGGCACCTGCTCCTCGATCCAGGCGATCACAACCGGATTATTGTTCTCGACGATTCTTTCGATGGTAACGACTGCGCGGCCCGCTAACGCGCCAATCGGCAGCAAGCACGACCGCATCGGCGCGCCGTCGACATGGACGGTGCAAGCGCCGCAGAGTCCTGCCCCGCAGCCAAATTTGGTGCCGGTCAGGCCGATCGTGTCGCGCAGGACCCATAACAGCGGAGTTTCGGCCTCGACATCCACGTCGAAGCTCTTGTCGTTGACCTTGAGCGCAACCATCGTCGCTTGTCTCCATGACTTTGAGTGGGTGCAACTAGATATGCTGCCAACGGCAATGCCGCCGCTTCCCGCCTGGATGATGCCGGCACGTTCGGGGCCCTTCGCCCATCAAATTATCTCAGTTGTTTGCAAGCGGGAAGAGCCCGCACACCGATGTTGCCCGACGCGGCACGAAAATTATCGATTCCCAGGAGCTCAGCGCATGTGGGCCAAGGCGGCCGACAGTGAAGATGTAATAAGGTGGCGGGCGAAACCTTGCACTTGTACCAGGCAATCAAGTCGATGTCCCGATATCGGGAATGACAGGCGCCTAAACTAAGGGCAACTGCCAAGCAAAATCGCCCGGAATTGCGGCTTTACCGGCCGAATTCGGCCGACATACCATCGTGGCGACAGGCAAGGAGGAGCAAATGCTCAGTGCCGGGGCGGGCAGGAACGAGCTGCGTCCCGGCTCCGCGCCGACGCAAGACGCAGGCGCGGCGTCGACCGCCTTCATCGCTATACGTGGCGTGTCGAAGGCGTTCGCCGGGCGTGGCGGCACCGTGCTGGCGCTGAACGCCATAGACCTTGCGATCCAAGACGGCGAGTTCGTCTCTATCATCGGGCCGAGCGGCTGTGGCAAGAGCACCCTGATGATGCTGGTGGCCGGGCTGATCGCGCCGAGCGGGGGAACCATCACGGTCGGCCGTCGGCGCATCGACGGGCCGAATGCCGATCTCGGCATCGTGTTCCAGCACGACGTGCTGCTCGACTGGCGCACAGCGCTCGACAACATCCTGCTCCAAGCCGAGATTCGCGGCCACGACCGGGCGCGCGCCGCCGACGAGGCGCGTCGCCTGCTCGCCATGGTCGGGCTCGACAACTTCGCGGCGGCCTATCCGTACGAACTGTCGGGCGGCATGCGCCAGCGCGTCGCCATCTGCCGCGCGCTGCTGCACCGCCCGCCGCTCCTTCTGATGGACGAGCCGTTCGGGGCGCTCGACGCGATCAGCCGCGACCAGCTCCAGGTCGATCTTCTGCGCCTGTGGTCACGCCAGCGCATGACCGTGCTGTTCGTCACTCATTCGATCCGCGAGGCGGTGTTCCTCAGCGACCGCGTGGTCGTCATGTCGCCGCACCCGGGTCACATCGAGACCGCGATCCCGATCGATTTGCCGCGACCGCGGCGCCTCGCTATGCGCGACGGCGTCGAGTTCGCCCGCTACGACGCCGCCGTGACCGACATCTTCCGCTCGCTCGGCGTGCTGCGCGAGGCCGAGGACGAACCATGACGATCGACGTCCTCGACCGCCCACGCTCGCGTGCCGGCGCGCTGTTCAGGAACTTGCGCGTCGCGCCGCCCTACGCTGTCATCACGCTCGGGATGGTGTTGGGGGCCTGGCAGCTTGCCACGTTCGCCCTGAACGTGCCCGCCTATCTCCTCCCCTCACCGGCCGCGATCGCCCGCGACCTCATGCTGAACTGGCAGCTCCTGCTCTCGCACTCGGCGATCACAGTCTTGGAGATCGCCGCCGGCTTCGCCATAAGCGTAATCGTTGGGCTGCCGCTCGCCATCCTCATCACCTACTCGCACACGCTCGACCGCGCAATCTATCCTCTGCTCGTTGGCTCGCAGACCATCCCCAAGGTGGCGATCGCGCCGCTTCTGCTCGCCTGGTTCGGCTTCGGGCTCGCGCCGAAGATCACCATCGTGGTGCTGGTCGCGTTCTTCCCCATCGTCATCAACGCCGTGGTCGGCTTGCGCTCGGCGCCACCGCAGATGCTGTATCTCGCGCGCTCAATGGGCGCATCCGCCTGGCAGGCTTTCTGGCGCTTCCGGCTGCCGCAGGCGCTGCCGAGCGTATTCGCCGGGATGAAGATGGCGACCGTGCTGTCGGTCATCGGCGCCGTCGTCGGCGAGTTCGTCGGCGCTGACTCCGGCCTCGGCTACGTCATTATGGTGGCAGGCGCCAATTTCAGGATCGACCGCCAGTTCTCGGCGATCATCGTGCTGTGCCTGATCGGCATGGTGTTCTTTGCTGTGACCAGCTGGGCCGAGCGGCGACTCATCCCCTGGCAC
>JASHRR010000421.1 GCA_030037185.1 Xanthobacteraceae bacterium
GCATGTTCTCGACAACCCCGATCGCCCCGACGGCATTGACCTTGGCCTTGCGCGCTGCGAGCGCGTGCAGCAATCCGACCACACAGGCGGCGCCCGCCATGTCACCCTTCATGTCCTCCATGCCCGCCGCCTGCTTGATGGAGACCCCGCCGGTGTCGAAACAGACGCCCTTGCCGACGAACGCCACCGGCGATACGCCGCGCTTGCCGCCGTTCCACCGCATGATGACGGTGCGGCTCTCGCGTACGGAACCCTGGCCAACCCCCAGCAGTGCACCCATGCCGAGCCGCTTCATCGCGCGCACGTCGAGCACTTCGACCGCGACGCCGAGCTTGCGCAGCAGTCCGGCGCGGCGCGCAAACTCTTCCGGATAGAGTATGTTGGCAGGCTCGTTGATAAGATCGCGAGCGAGCATCACGCCGTCAGCGACACTCTCGCGGGAGCGCCACAGACGGCCGGCGCCAGGAGGATCGGCGACCGCGATCGTAAGGTCGACGGCGCCCTGCTTCTCGTCATCTTCGTTTCGTTTGGTCTTATAGCGATCGAACTTATAGGCGCGCAGCCGCGCTCCGGCGGCGAGATCAGCGACCGCATCTGCACTCATCGGGCCGCCGGGCAGATCGGCCACCACCATGGCATGCCCGCCCGCACTCGGCAGCTTGCCGGCAGCGGCGCCGCCAAGCTTCAAAAAATCCTTGGACTTGAACCCATCAATCTTGCCGGCGCCGATCACGGTCAGGCGGGAGACCTTAAGATCGGGCGGGAGGACGATGTCGAGTGCGGCGCCGCTTCTGCCGGTAAAATGTTCGGCCGCAGCGGCCCTGGAGACCGAATCGGCTGTCTTGCCCAGGATCCTGCGCGTTGCAGCACCAATCTTGAGCGCGTCGTCACAGAACACAATAAGAACCCCGGCGGACGGCGCTCTGAATGGCGCAAATCCAAGCTTCAAATCCTTCGCCATCGGGCGGTGTCCTCGATTTTGTTACAGGCTATTAATCGTTCTGGGTTGAATTTCAACAGCTTTGCCTTGGGACGGCCATTTTGCAGGGCGATGAGACTGCGGTTGTCTTGAGTGGGGATCGCGCACGATAAGAACGGCCAGGGATCTTGGCGTGATGGAATCGACGGCGGTGGACGCCTCTCCCAGCCATCCGAACCAGAGCCACCGGAGCGCCGCCCGGGGAGATGGCAGAGGACTTTGCAACTTTGCAACACTGCGCCAATTGATTGCGGGCGAGGGAGTTTTAAGGCCAATTTCATCTGGCATCAGGTTGCTCTTTGCGGGTATGTTCGTTCCCAATGCCCCGGCGAATGCGCAGGAAGCGGCAGCGGGCGGCTGCTCGAATCGCACCCTTTTGCGTGTGATAACAGCAGAGTGGGGAGGCGGGGGTGGCAAACGGGGTTTCTACGTGACGGTGGATGAGGCCGACGCGCGCCTGCCCGTTTCTGGTTGTCGCGCATCGCGTGCGGCAGCGCTTTTGCTCGTCTTCTCAGCCGCGACACTCTTCAGCCTGGCAGAGTGCCGCCCAGCGCTTGCCCAGCTTATCGGGCAGGTCCCTTATCTGACCTTTCAAAATCAGATCAGGCCGCCGACGAGCGGAAAGAGCATCACCGCGAAGCCCGCTCCCGATGCCCAAATGCTCGTCCGAGCCAACGAGATCCAATACGACTACAACAACCTGCAGGTGTCCGCGGTCGGCAACGTCCAGATCTACTATAACGGCGCGACCATCGAAGCCGACAAGGTCGTCTATGACCAGCGCACCAAACGGCTGCATGCTGAAGGCAATGCGCGGCTGACCGAAGCCGACGGCAAGGTCAGTTATGGCGAGTTGCTGGATCTGAGCGACGACTATCGCGACGGCTTTATCGATTCGCTGCGCCTGGAGACCCCTGACGAGACCCGCATGGCGGCCACTCGTGCCGACCGCACCGGCGCGAACTACACGGTGTTCCAGAGCGGCGTCTACACCGCCTGCGAGCCGTGCCGCGACGATCCCAAGAAGCCGCCGCTGTGGCAGGTCAAGGCAGTCCGCATCATCCATAACGAATCCGAAAAGATGATGTACTTCGAGGACGCCACAATCGAATTTTTCGGTTTTCCGCTCGCCTGGGTGCCGTTTATGTCTGCGCCCGATCCGACGGTCAAGCGCAAGACCGGTTTTTTGATGCCGATCATCACGAATAGTTCGGCATATGGGGTCGGCATTGAGACGCCGTATTATCTTGACCTTGCTCCCAACTATGACGCCACCATTTCACCGCGGATCACCAGCTCCCAGGGCCCGTTGATTCGCGGCGAATTTCGCTATCGTTTCGACGACGGCGACTTGACCATTCGCGGCGCCGCCATCGACCAGCTCGACAAGGACAAGTTTGTCATCGACGGCGTCGACACGCCGGGCTTGCGGGATTTTCGCGGCTCTATCGAAGGGAGCGGACGCTTCAACCTGTCGCCCCAATGGACCTGGGGCTTCGATGCGGTCGGCCTCACCGATCAGACTTTTTTCCAGGACTACAACATCGTCCCGTTGCAGAACAAGTCGGTTGATCCGATTCTCAACTACCAGACCGAAGCGATTTCGCAAATCTATCTGACCGGGCGCGGCGACACCAGCTATTTCGACATGAGAGCAATCCACTACTATGGACTTGCTTGGGAGGCGGCGCCCGGCGTCCCAGCCGATGTGCAGGGCACGCTGCCGAATGTCGCGCCAGTCATCGACTACGCCAACACCTTCGATCAGCCGGTGTTGGGCGGCGAACTTTCCACCAAAATGAATTTCACCAACATCAATCGCGAGACCGCAAGCTTCGATCCGATCAGCGCGAACGCGCAGAACCTCGGCTTGTGCGATGTCAATTCCGCCGACCCTGCGCAGAAAACCCCCGCAAACTGCCTGCTACGGGGTGTTCCAGGCGACTATGCGCGCTTATCGGCGGAGTTGGATTGGAGGCGTCAGTTCATCGATCCGTTCGGCCAGGTGTTCATTCCGTTCGCATCGCTGCGCGGCGACGCGGCGGTGATGAACATCGAGAATCAGCCGGGCGTGTCCAACTACATCAATACCGGCGATTCCACCGTCAGCCGGGCGATGCCCACGGTCGGCCTGGAATATCATTACCCGTTCATCGGGGTGTCGAGCTGGGGCACCCAGACGGTCGAACCGATTGCGCAGTTGATTGTTCGCCCGAACGAAACCGAAATCGGCAAGTTCCCGAACGAAGATTCCCAGAGCCTCGTCTTCGACGACACCAACCTGTTCAAGGTCGACAAGTTTTCCGGTTGGGACCGCGTCGAAGGCGGCAGCCGCGCCAATGTGGGCGTGGAATACACGGCCCAGTTCAATCACGCCGGTAACCTCAACATGCTGTTCGGCCAGTCCTATCAGCTGTTTGGGCTCAACTCCTTTGCCGTCCCGGACGCCACCAACACGGGCCTCGGCAGCGGCCTCGACACGACCCGCTCCGACTACGTGGCGCGGGTTCAGTATCAGCCCAACCAGATTTTTTCTTTCACGTCGCGGTTCCGCTTTGACCACGACGACTTCGCGATGCAGCGCTTTGAGCTAGAAGCTCGGGCCAACTTCGACCGTTGGAACATCTCCGTGTTGTACGGCGACTACGCGGCACAGCCTCAGCTCGGGTTCCTGACGCGGCGCGAAGGCGTCCTCACCACCGGGGCCTACAAAATCAGCGAAAACTGGGTCATCAATGGCGGAATTCGATACGACATCGAGAATGCAAAGCCGGCTCAGACGCGTTTGGGGCTCGGCTACATCGACGATTGTTTCATCATGTCATTTCAATATTACGCGGATTATACCGCCGCCGGAGCGGGCAGTTTTGCGCAAAATTCGAGCCAGACCTACATGCTGCAGGTCAGCTTGCGCACGATCGGCGGGACCAACGGCGGACCCCAGTAGTCGAGTTCGGCGTTTCCGCCCCCTCGCCGGCGGCCGTCATCGGCGGTTTTTTTGTCCGCGGACG
>JASHRR010000422.1 GCA_030037185.1 Xanthobacteraceae bacterium
GGACAAAGGCCATATTGCCCGCGGCTATCTCGGTGTCGGACTGCAGCGCGTCCCGCTCGCGGCTGCCGAAGGCGCCGAGGCACGGCGCGGCGCGATGGTCGTGACGCTCGATCCGGCGGGCCCGGCGACCGCCGCCGGCATCCTCCAAGGCGATATCATCGTGCGGCTCGGGGACTCGCCCGTGACCGGGTTGCGCGCCGTCTACCAGCAGCTCGGGTCCGATGCGGTCGGGAAAAAACTGGCGGTCGATCTCATCCGGGCGGGCGTCCACAAGACCGTCGAAGTCACCATCGCGCCGCGTCCCTGAGGCATGACCGGGCCCGACTCGCTTGTTGACGCCGCCGTCCCTCGCAAGCGGGACAAGGCGGGCGGGGAGCGGCGGCCGATCCGCGTCGCGCTTGACATTGCCGATCGCGCCCTGCGAGCCGATATCGCCGATGCCTGCGAAGATGCGGAGCTTGCCGTCGCTGAGGAAGGCGATGTGGTCCTCGCCGATCGGCCGGTCGACACGGTCGTTCCGGTGATCGCCCTTGTGTCGGACGAGACGCACAGAATTTGGCCGGCGAATGTCCGCGCAGTCGTGCCTGCGGATGTCGATGCCGCAATGCTTGCGGCGATCATTACTGTCGTCGCGGCAGGCTATGCACTGGCGTCCGCCAAAGACGGCGCATGCCCTGCCGCCCCACTTCGGTCACCCGCTTGCGGGGGAGGATCAGGCAGGGGATTCCATGAGGGTATCGAGGAGGAGGCCGATGACGCAGCCGATGAATTGGCGAGCACCCTGAGCCCACGGGAGCGCGAGGTGCTGGGGCTCCTTATCGAAGGCGCGTCCAACAAGGAAATCGCCCGCGCTCTCGCGCTTTCCGTTCACACGGTCAAATTTCACATTGCCGCGATCACCGATAAGCTCGGCGCCCGCAGCCGGGTCGAAGCCGTTGCGATAGCGATCCGCTGCGGCCTCATGATGGCATAGCGCCGCTCCGGCCGGCGGCGGCCTCGAAGCATTCCTTCGGGACCGGCAGTGCCGAGAACGCGTCCAGCCAACTGCCATGGAAGGAAGCGCTACCAAAGGGTCATTCGCTGGGCGCTGGCGGCCCGCCAGACTAAGCTACAGCCCGAGTACCGCCTCGGCCCGCTGCCGCACCAAATCGCCGTTGAGAAATTCGAGCACGGCCTGTTCTCGCGCGAGGGGCTCATCGCCCCATCACAGTGGCGACGATCACATCGCTACGGCTGTTGAAGGCGAGCTATAGGCGCGGCTGCGGCCTTTCATCCACTGCACCGTCATGGGCCGGCCGGGGCCGAGTGCCGATCTTTCGCCGTCGACGAGATCGATGCTCATGATCGCTTTTCTAGAGCCCGTGGTCACGCTGACCATTTTATTCGTGGCCACGGCTTTCAGATGCTTGCGACAAAGCGCAGGCATCTGGAGAACAGCTTCGATCTCCTGGGAACCGACGATGGCGTTTCATCAGCCGCCAAGGCACCGTTCGCCGAAGCCCGATGCCGGCGGCCGAGCGCGTTCACCACCAACTGGGTTTTGGTTCCGGGGGATACACGGGCACCGCCGGAACGAAGCCATTGCGGTTCGGCATTTCGACCTTCGGGAGGCTCTTGGCATCCATGACGTCGGTCTCCTGGATGATGCCGTTCCGATAGAGCAGAAATGCGACCACGGCGTAGACTTCGTCATGGGTCAGCGATCCCGGCTTGGGGACGGGCATCGCGCGGTTGATATAGTCCCACGCGATCGTCGCATACGGGTAGTATGCTACGCTGTCCTTTTCCGCATCTTTGAACGGGCCGCGGAAAGGCTTGCCCGGACTGCCCAACACGAGACGCCGGAGAACCCCCCGTTCGCCGTTCTGCCCGTGGCATACCTCACAGCGCTTGGCAAAGACCGCCGCGCCTTCCTTGGCGGTTCCCTGCCCAGGCGGAAGTTCCTTTCCCTGCGGGCCAATCATGAAGTCAAAGCTGCGGATTTCTTCCTGGCTCAGGGGCGTGCCGACATTGAATTTAGGCGACTGCGCCATCACCGCCGCTGGCGCTGCCAGGACCATCACGGACACGAGTAGATTAAGAGAACATCGCATCGTCTATGCTCCCATCACGGGCCACTCTCCAGGGCTGCTGCATATTGCTGTGAATGGAGCGGATGGGTTTTTTCGCATCCGCTTCACTGACGCCCCAGTGTTTGTACAACTCGGCGCGCGTCGGCTGAACTTCATCCAGTTCATCCGTGGAACGAGACACGATCACCGCCTCTTGTCCGTCCCAAGCCCAGTCAAAGTTGAACCGGGTATGCGCCCGCGGAAGCACCGGCGCCTGAAGCTTCGCCTCTTTCCAGCTCTTGCCGCCGTCGGTGGACACCTCGACCTTCTTGATCACGCCCCCACCGGACCACGCCAAGCCGGTGATCTCGACATATCCCGGGCCGGGCAGTTTGAGCCCGGCTGATGGCCGGGTAATCACCGATTTCGGCCCAAATTGAAAATGGTACCAGCGCGACTTGCCGCCCAGATCGGCTCTCATGACGGAATGATTCATGCTTTCATTCCAGGTATGATAGGGCTCGTCCGCAACCTTGATATGTCTCAGGTACTTCACGCTGAAGGGCGCTTCCCAGCCAGGAACTATCAGCCGGATCGGGTAACCCTGCTCAACACGCAACGGCTCGCCATTTTGGCCGTAGGCGATGACGACGTCCTCCATCGCCTTTGCCAGCGGAAGGGTGTGAGAGAACTTGCCAGGGTCCGCCCCTTCCGAAACCAGCCAGCTCGCTCCTGGTTGCAGCCCGACCTCGTTCAACAATACGGAAAGCGGCACTCCGGTCCATTCGCTGCAACTGGTCATCCCGTGGACGTATTGGACCGGCAATCCCATGTTCTGATTGCCCGCGCCATGAATCATGGGAGAGCTGTTTCCATGGCACTCCAGGAAATGAATCCGGGATACGGACGGCAGGCGCTTGAGATCCTCCATGCTGAAACTCAACGGACGGTCCACCATGCCGTGGATCGTGAGGCGATGTTGCTGCACGTCGATGTCGGGGAAATGCGAGGCGTGGTATTGCACGAAGTGAAGCGAGGCCGGCGTGATGATTCCCGCATAATCCTGAAGCGGAGTGTAGTAAGTGATGTGATCGACGCTGAATCTGGCCCCTCGACGCAAGAGCTGGCGGCGGTCGTGCGCATCCTCGGCTTGCACTTCAGCCTTGGCCGATTGGCCTCTCGCGGCCCAATCTGCGCCTGCACCTGCGCCTGCCGCCACGCCAGCCATTGCAGCAGCCTGTTTCAGGAACCGCCTCCGGCCAGATCCGTTGGAATCCATGATTGCCTCCCGTGATCCTGAATTTTGATTTGAGCTCTTTGCCTGGGCCCGAAAAATTCCCGAAGCAGATCTGCAGTGTTCAGTGAAATTATCGGCGTGTCAACCGCAGGCCGTATCCGGCGGTATCCGGCGCAGGGCAACGATCGCTAGATGATCGCAACCTGGTTGGCGCCGATCTGGTCACGGCGACGGCCTGAATCCAGCCTGGTAGTAGACTGACAAGTCGCTTCCGAGCCAGTCAGTCGGAATCGTCCTTTCCAAGCCTTCAGCCAGCGCTTTGCGATAGATCATGCTGCCCGCGGCAGCAAACTGGATCGCCAGGCCGGAATTGTTCTTGTAGTAAACGATCCCCTGCCTCGGTCCCCCACGAGGCAGCTCGACGTTGCCCACGATGAGGTCGCCGAGCTCGCAGACCTGCTCCCGCCTGATGGTACCGTCCTTGATTGGATCGAGCAACTCGGTCTGCTCGTTCTCGATCACGCTTTCCCAGTCGTTGACGATAATAGTGGTTGCGCGCTCGTAGGTGCGTCGATCGACTTCGGAGCGCTTGTTGGTGACATCCGAATTGGCGATCGACACCACGACCTGCCCCTCCTCCAGAGAGTTACCGTCGAACACCGGCTTCATTGCGGTCGTGGCACAGCACACAATATCGACGCCGGCAACGACGTTGCGCGGGTCGTTCACGGCGACCACCTCGACGCCATCGCCGGTCATGTCACGGGCAAAGGCAACGCGATGTGCGGCGCTCGGACTGTAGACCTTGACACGCCTGATCGGGCGAACGAGTTGAATGGCTTCGAGCGTGCAACGTGCCTGCTTGCCGGTTCCGAACAAACCGAGCGTCGCGGCCTGCGCCTGCGCGATCTGATCGATTGCCAGCGCCGTGGTAGCGCCGACCCGCATGCCGGAAAGTCGGAATTCGTGCATCAGCGCCAGCGGCTCGGCAGTCTCGATGCTGTAGAGAATGACAATGCCCCAA
>JASHRR010000040.1 GCA_030037185.1 Xanthobacteraceae bacterium
AGCCGGCCTGCGTCAGCGTGAATCCCTTCCGGTGGGCCCGCATTGTCGGAGCTCGTCTTGGCAACCGCCGGCGCAGGTGCAGCCGCGAGCGGCACGTCGGCTCCGCTTTGAGCGGTGACGCGCCAGATGCGACCGTGGACGTCGTCCGAAATATACAGCGAGCCGTCGGGCTCCATCGCCAGGCCAGTCGGCCGATAGGCGGCCCGGCCAGGCTCCTTGAAGGTGCCCGCGAAGCCATCGGCAAAGACGACAAAGCTTCCCGATGCCTTGCCGTCTTTTAGGGGCTGGAAGACGACGTTGTAGCCGCCTTGCGGAGCCGGCGCGCGATTCCACGAGCCGTGGAAGGCGACGAAGGCGCCGCCCCGGTAAGCCACGGGGAATGCCGTGCCTGTGTAGATCAAGAGGTCGTTCGGCGCCCAATGCGCTGGAAAGAAGGCTACCGGTCCCTTCTTGTTGGCGCAAACGCCAACTTTTGCGCCATCACCGCCGTATTCCGGCGCCAGCATGAGCTTCTGTTGAAATCCGTCGAAATAGCACTCCGGCCAGCCATAGTCGGCGCCCTGCTGCAGCTCGACGACTTCCTCAGCCGGCAGTTCGGCGCTTTGCTCCGGCTTGTAGAGACTCGGCCAGTTTTGCGAAAGTTGGTCGCGCCCATGCTGAGTCACGAAAAGACGGCCGGATGAATCCAACGCAAAGCCCTCGCCATTACGGATACCGGTCGCATACCGCTCCGCCGGCGAGAAATGCTGGTCGGTCTTGTTGGCATCATACCGCCACGTCCCACCGCGCGTCTCGAGTTCCGTACAGGGCTCATGTCCGGGAGAGCCCTTCACGCGATTGTCAGCTTGGCATGCATTGGTGGCGGAGCCGAGATCGACATAGAGGTGCCCCGCCGCATCGATCACGAAAGGATGCATGGGGTGGTCCCCAGTCAGCGGCAAGCCTGAGACGACAGTCTCCGGTGACCCGTTCGGCACTATGGACTGAGAATCAGTCGGAAGTGCGTAGCGGATGATCTTGTCGTTCTGCTCGACAAAGAGGGCGCCTTTATAGAAGGCGATGCCGGTGCCGCCCGCCGATCCTTCTGGAACACCAGGCCCAAAGCGCTCGATTTCGTCGGCACGGCCGTTGCCGCTGCTGTCCCTCAGCGCCACAATGAAACCACCCGCCGGCGGCGTGTCGTTGCGGTAGTAGCGGCCGCTCCAGGTGTTGACGTAGAGCACCCGGTTGGGCGCGACCACCATGTGGCGAACGTGACCTAGATTGTCGGCGAAGATCGTTGCACAAAAGCCCGGAGAAAGCGTGATGCCGCTATTGCCGGCGCACGCCCTTGCGGCTGTGCCATTTGTCTGAGCGAATGCCGGTGGCCCGCCCGTAGCCAAAGTGACGACAAGGAAGGAGACGGAAGAAAAAACGCCAGTGCGACAACGCCGCATGGTTCGCAAGATCTCTTGATCCGCCATCATATGCTCCCGTGATGCTCCGACGCCCGGCTGCTTAACGTCCCTGACCTACTCGGCAGGATGATCGACGACGACGGTATCGCACAAAGTTCGCTTTAACTTCGGTCATTCATGTGGCAACAAACCGCGCAGACAAGCCCCGCCGAACCGCCAGGCCGATCAAGCCACACGTGATGCTAGTGTGCGATGGACCCCAGTCAATGGATATATACATGACTTGACGAAGGGTGCCGACGCCGTACGTCGGGCTTCGTCAGGATGTTCGCCGAGGGGGCTGCCGCCGGGTGTTCGGCTGGGGTAGGAAAGTGGCGGCCACGCCAATTCGGACCCTCGTGGTCTATGCGACATCACTCCGCACAACATTGCGGACCGACCTTCCACCGGGAGGCTGTTTCATCCTCCTTCGCCAGGATCGGCCGCCGAACAGCTAGCGCGTGTCTGCTTGTGCTGAACCATTGCGAAAATCGACGGCAAAACGATCAGTGTCGCGAAGGTGGCGCCGACGAGGCCGCCGATAACCGCGCGGCCGAGCGGAGCGGTTTGGCCGCCGCCTTCGCCAAGTCGGGCAGCCATCGGCAGCATGCCGGCGATGCCTTCCACGGCCGCGGCGGAGACAAGCGCCCCGTCAAGGCGCGGACCGAAGCTCGCGGGACCGATTTGCGCCTGGGCGGCGCCGAATTACTTTCCAGGGAAAACGATCAGAACGTGTAACGAGCACCAACCGTCGGAGCAACGTTGTTGTTGTAGAAATAGGGAACGCCGGGGCCGTGAGGAATGGCGATGGCGAGACCGCCGGTGACGTCGGAATACGCAATCCCGGCATAAACGTCGAAACGCTTGGTCAAGTGATAATCCGCATAGAGCGAAACCTCGTCCAGCGTGCCCGCGCAGGAAGTGCGGAATCCGACGAGGGGCGAGCAGGTCGACGGAACACGGAAGTCGTTCTGTATCTCATGATAGTAGGACAAAGTGATGTCGGTCTGGCTATTGAAGGCGTATTTCACACCGGTCCACATGACCTGCACGATCTTGGGAGAATCAAGATTGTTGTCTTCGACGCCGCTCAAGAGATAACCGCCCTGGGCCGCGGCGCCAATGCCCAATGGGTCCGCCGGGTTAACCATCCGGATGTATTCGTAGCCACCAAAGAACTTGAACTGGTCCCAGGTATATTTGCCGGCGACCATAACTGCGCTGTTGTCGGTGACGATGCCATATTCGGTGTTGGCCGTTCCGATTAGGTTGGCCCCGGTGATGGGGTTTGTATTGATGCTGTCGGTGGTCGACTGATAAGGCGCCGGACTTCCAGGCCCCAGCAAGGGGTTGACGACGCTGATCGCCTGGTTGACATGTTGGAAGACGACGTCCCCCGAAAAGTTGCGGTAGTCTCCGCCGAAATCAAATCCAAAGGCGGAGTTATGCGCCTGTTCGGGCGTACAGGTCGAGGCCGTCCAGGTGGCGGAGGCGGAGTAGCAGCCGCCCGAACCGTCGGCGAATTTATACATCGCGCCGAAATGCACCGGGCCATAAGCGACGCGATATTTGATGGCGTCGTCCCAACGGGTGTCCTGGGTGTCGCCGCCGCCGGCCATCAGACCATTATAGCCGATGAACGAAAAGGAATAGGCGCCGCCGGCCGGATCGTAAGCGAGCATCGCATCGGTGCCCAGTGCGCGCTGACGACCGAAGGTCAGCCCGCCGAAAACCAAGGACGATACGCCGGCATAGATTTCGTCGTTGAAGACTTGGCCCGCGCGCGCGCCGTCGCCGACGTTCGAATAGGCGTTCCTGGGGAGGCCGTTGTTGATGATGTTGGCGGCCGCCTGGTTGGCGAGTTGACCGGACTGCGGATTGATGCCGGTCGAAGCGTTGAACACGGCGGACCAGCCATACGCAATCTCTTCTATGCCCTTGATGCCCAGGCCCGTCTGCGACAGGTTGTTCGGCGCGATGAGGAATCGAGAACTGCTGCCGTTCCGGTTGACCAGCGATTCGCCTTCATAATTAACGCCGTTCGGGGGTGTGCCGTGGCTGACCCAACCCGCGCCGATGTCATATGCACCGTACAGGGTGATGCCGTGCCAGGTCAGCGAGCAATCGGTGTTGCGGAAATCCTCAAAGCTCGTGCAGCCTGTGTTGGTGGGCGGCGCGGCCTTGGTCGGATAGGGGAGCGAAGGATCGGGGAGCGGAGCATCGGCGGCCCGCGCGGATGTCGCAATCGCGGCCACCGCCGTACAAGCAAGCAGGATACGCTTTGCGGTTCTCACTTGTCAGCCCCCCCTGGTCTCACGCTGTATTCACTAAGACATTACGACATTCCATTCCGGAACGAGCCTGTCAATGTCGGATTCCCGACTGATTGCTATTTCCAGTCAGTGTGACATCAAGGCAACAGTGCAGCGGCAGAGTGCACACGCGGTGGTTCGTTCGTGGCGGCCGAAAGGCCGAGCCGCCCGAATATCTCGACGCTGCCGATCGCGGCCGCACCGCCCGATAGCCAGCAAGGGCCATTTGGGAAGCAGTCCGCTGCACGATGCTCCCCCCACCGGGGCGGCGGCGATGACGCCGTCAGCTTGACGTATCCGGCGCCCTGCCTGCGGGCGAATGCCAGGCGCTGAACATCACCCTGTCGTCTCTCGAGCCAGCGTCGCGTGCTGACCTGACGAGTGCTTGCAATTTCGCTATGTGCAGTGAAATATAGCGGAAAGCCATGGAGATCATCATGCGGCTCACGACAATCGGAATCCTTTTCACTGCGATGGTAATTGCGGTTCCAGCTGCGGCACAGCCTGCCTCTCCGACTGCAACCGTTCGTAAGGTGGTGGCCGCTACCAAGCTCTCGAATGTGACGAACGCACCGCTGTATTTCAAAGTCCAGAGCATCCGGGCAGAAGAGCAGTGTTTCGGGAGCTAACAGCGTGCTTTACCAGCTGTCTGGATCGACCGACGTCTCGCGTGCCGGCGAGACCAAGACGCTGAGTGCCGGAGACGGATTGTTGATTTCGGCCGGGGAGACCGCTGAGCTGAAGATCGTCAGTGGAGCGCCATCGGTCGTGCTTCAGTTCTTGCTCTCCACCGCTTCAGAGCTAGACCGGCCCACCGCAACGGGTGCGGCAGCGGTAAAGGAGTTGTACCGCACCGCCGGGCCGATCCCCGATCTGAAGTCAGGCCCTTATGATCTCAACTTGACGCAGGTCACCTTCCCGGCCGAGATGCCTTCCAACGCGCCACACCATCGGTCGGGAGCCGCTCTCTACTACATCGTTTCGGGAACCGGCGCGAACACCGTCGACGGCAAGACGGAAGCAAAGGGACCCGGGTCGCTCGTCTACGAACCGTATGGTCTCGTGCATCAATGGGGCAATCCAGGCAACGAGCCGCTGACATTTGTCACCTTTAACATCAATCGCGAAGGTGTGGCTGCGGTGCTTCCGGGCGCACCGACGCGGACCCAATAGCCACGAGCCACTCGGGGAGGCACTGGGGAAACCTACCGGCTACCAGCAGATATCGCCGGCAACGTCGAGCGACACGACGACTATTGGAGTCGTGGGATCTGATCCCTCGGAGGCGGCCGACAATATGCCGGCTGCAGTCACGCTGCGGGCCAACGGGATTAAAGAGACTAATGTGTAGCCACCGCAAGCTCCGGCGGTTCGAAGGCCGCAAGGCCGGAAAGCAGGCTGGCGAGACTCGACGTCCGCAGAGGAATGAACGGCTTCGCCGACTGCCGACATTGTCGCTTCAAAATGCCCATCGCGTCATGACTTATGCAGTCGATGGGAAAGACAGCGCAATCGGCTCGGCTGATGAGGCCCGGCAACAACGTCGTGCTGTGCTCGATTCCGCCGTCATGATAGAGTAACGCGCCACCGGCACGCTCCACGACGGCTCTTAGCTGCGGGACTTGATGGGCCCTTCCGCCGACGTAAAGCACATGGGCGCCGCTGAGTTTGGGCGTGCGGGAATTATTATCTTCCGCCAGCCAGTCATTGAGTTGGGCTTCGAGCAGCGCCAATTCACGACGCAGCCCTTCGCTCTCATCGCGCAAATCGCGCTGAGCACGTTCTGCTTGCGCAGCCATCAGCGTTGTCGACTGAAGTCGTCTTTCCAGTCGCTCGCGACATGTAATCTCCCGGGTCAGGCGGCGATCGAGATCGGTCAACGCATCTCTGGCGGCACGGGCGTCGTCGCTCGTCCCCCCCTCCGGAGAAGCTGGCGTCTGCGCGAGCACCCTGCTCAGCGCTGCGTTGAGCATCCGGATCTTATTATCGCGCTCGGTAAAGCCATCGCGGAGCTGCAACTGCTGCGCTTCGACCTTTGCCGACAACGCGGCATTTTGTTCTTCCAGCTGGCAAAGCCTGCGAATATCCGCACGGTTGGCGGCGCCCACCATATGGGAAAGCATGTGCACATCACCAAAGGCCTTTCGCATTATCGCCTCGGTTGCGGCGGGATGGCTGAGCACTCCCCAATAGGCGCCCGGTATATCGCCGCGCTTGAGCGCCGCCTCCCAAAGCTCGCGCAATGCGTCTTCATTCTTGGCTTTGGCGAATTGCTTGATCGCCCCCTCGTGGCGATGGTCAAGAGCCTTCTGGATAAATTTGCCGCCTCCCTGCTGCCTGCCAGCGAGTGTTACCCCCTGCTTGTGGAGGTCGTGGTCACTCGCGCTCTCAGCGTCGTGGACGCCGAGCTTGATCAACAGGCGGCGTATTTCTGCGTTGGAAAGGCAGGTGCCTATAATCGAGCAATGCATGCTGTGATGCATGTCCCAGATCGCCGTGCGCCTTCTGGAGGTCGGCGGGGTGAATTCGTCGGAGGACTCGTCGGGGCGGCGCACCTTCATGGGGATTGCGCTGCGCGAAACGGCCGGCGCTTCAGGCTGCAGGCCGTTCGAGAATAAAGTCGATAGGTAATCCCGGGCACGGTACGACATGCGCTCACGCTATATCTGTTTATATATAGCGTCACTGTCGCACAGATTGGTGATCCTGAAAAGGGGGCTCTTTTTTTGGGTCGCCTTCCCAAGCCTTTACAACATCACCAATCCGACTTACGCATCGTGGTCGGGCATCAGCGCGGCCCTGGTCAGCCCGGTCCTGCGCAGTTCTGTCCAATCCACTCGCGCCGTTTCGATCGCGGCGAGACGGCCAGCGCAGCGATCGCGAGCCGCTTCGAGCTGCAGGTTCTTCTGCCACAGACGTCGGTCATAGCGCGCCAACAGAGGGCCTAGCCGGAGCCTCGGGTCGCCGGCGAAATAGATATCCAACATGGCAGCGACATTGATCAGGTTGCCAAGGCGCCCCAGTCGCGTTGGTGCTTCGAACAGGCCGCGCGCGACGCATTCCAAATCGAAATCCTCGTTGAGATCAATGAATTCATGCCCAGAGAGCGCAGCGATCACGAGAGACGCCTCGCCGCGGACGACCTGAGGCCAGGCGATTGAAGAAGTCTATCAGCCGATCGAGCAAGCGATCGCCCGAAACGGCCGCGCTTCCGTGTATCGAAGTCGTATCGGGGATTGCATCTTTCCGCATGGATGCGTTATATCCGTACACATATAGCGATGTCCAGCGGCAGACGTCTCGTGCTCTGGATCAGGATCGGGTTCCAGGCGGGTCTTCCCCACAATCGCCGCGTGGAGTTATTTGCTTACCTCCGAGGTAGCTCGCGGATTCCATGCGGCAAAGTCGATACCTGCACAGACAGATGGGCACCTTCCAAAGCCATGATAATCCGCTGCAGCAAGCTGACGACGTGCGGAGCTCTTGAGGATGGCGAGGCGATAAAGCTGGAATTTC
>JASHRR010000041.1 GCA_030037185.1 Xanthobacteraceae bacterium
CTCGTCGAATAGGTGGCGCCGAGGCCGAGCCGCTCGGTCGCCATGCCCATGACGGTGAGCACCGTCACGGCATCCAATTTGACGCAGCGAATGCCATGCCGCACCGTATGCTCGTGATTGCACCCGTACATATCGGGCATCGACAACCGGTCATCGAAAAAGCCAAGATGGAATTTACCCGCTTCGAGCACACGGCCGACATGCCGATAGTACTCCGCAGACCAGGTATCGGTGCGCGACTGCGGATGACGCCAGGAACTCGCAAAATTCGTGCAATTCTGCGCTTGGAGGAATGCGATCAACGTCATCTCGCGCATCGATTTGCCCACCCCTTATGCCAGCCGTCGCCGGCCTCACGCTCGAAAACCTCGAGAGCGGGGCTTGTTGCGTGGCTCCGAGTTTCCAGCCACGACCAAAAAGGCGACTGAGGTCCCGCAGATAAGGCCGACCCCCGGCAGGGGCGGCGAACGCTCCGGCATGCCTCAGCTCCGTTCCATTGCGCGTCGGACCGGCGACGATCCGACCCCGCCAATTCGGCCTTGAGGCTGCGTCCGCCGCCCTCAAAGGCGCCTGCATCCGCTGGCCGGCCGTCCGGCCAAAGGCGACCGCGCCGAGGGCCAACCGCCTCGTTGATGTTAGCTCTCCCCACCGGTCCCCTTCTCGAAATTGTTCCACCGCGCGTGTTGAACTTTGACGGCGTTGCCGGCTGGCGAACGTTACCTTCTCGTGCTGGCGATATTACCTGGCCATCCCAACCAGCACCATTTCGCATTTTCGGGCGAGAGGCCGGAGAACTTGAATACCTTGCGGCCTGCCGCAGACCCGATGAGCCACCATCTCCCGATTGTTGGCAGGCGTTCCTGCTATATTTTCGCAGCCGCGCTGCCGGCGCGGTGATGACCCCATCCAAGAGAAAGCCGCGTGACACGCTTCGATCTCCTCATCATCGGCGGCGGCATCAACGGCTGCGGCATAGCGCGCGACGCCGCGGGCCGGGGCCTCACCGTCTATCTCAGCGAGATGGACGACCTCGCCAGCGGCACCTCATCCCGTTCGACCGGGCTGATCCACGGCGGGCTGCGCTATCTCGAACATTACGATTTCCGCCTCGTGCGGGAATCGCTGCGGGAGCGCGAGGTGCTGCTGCGCATTGCGCCGCACATCGTGCAGCCGCTGCGGATCGTGCTGCCATACCGCCGTGGCCTGCGTCCGGCATGGCTGTTGCGGCTCGGATTATTCATCTACGACCATATCGGCGCACGCCAGCAGCTGCCGCCAACCCGCCGGCTCGACCTGTTGTCAGATCCGGCCGGCACCGCGCTCAAGCGCGGGCTGTTCCGCACCGGCTTCGCGTTTTCCGATTGCCGGGGAGATGATGCCCGGCTCGTCGTGCTCAACGCCCGCGACGCCGCCGACCGCGGCGCCGTCATCCGCACCCGCACCAAAGTGGTGCTCGCGACGCGGCGTGACCGCCACTGGGACATCACCGTCGAAGATCAGGCAACTGGCCGGCGCGATGTGATCGCGGCGCGCGCGCTCGTCAACGCCGCGGGCCCGTGGGCCGAACAAACGCTCTCCTCATGCCGCGGTGTCGAGCCGGCCCGCCACCGCCGCGTGCGGCTTGTCAAGGGGTCTCACATCGTGGTGCCGCAAGCGTTCGATCATGGCGGTGCCTACATGCTGCAGAACCCCGATGGCCGCATCCTCTTCGCCCTGCCGTACGCAGGCAACCATACCCTGATCGGCACCACGGAACGGGATTTTGCCGGCAATCCGGCACAGGCTGCCGCCACTCCTGAGGAAATTCAATATCTCTGCGAGGGGGCTTCAAGATATTTTGCGCGGTCGATTTCTCCTGCAGATGTCGTGTGGTGCTATGCCGGCGTGCGGCCCCTCTACGACGATCAGAGGCGAGAGGCAACCGCCGCCACCCGCGACTACGCGCTCGAGCTCGACGCGCCGTCGGCGGGCGCACCGCTGTTGTCGATCTTCGGCGGCAAGATCACCACCTACCGTCGCCTCGCCGAGGCTGCGCTGGTTCGCCTTGCGCCCTCTTTGCCGTCATCGACAATGCAACGCGCCGGCTGGACGGCGTTGACGGCGCTGCCCGGAGGCACTTGCGAGCCCCACGCACTCGCCCGCAAGCTCGCGACAAAGCATCCATTCCTTGGACCAAGGCACGCCAGTCGGCTTGCCGCGACCTATGGCGAGCGCGCGAAGCTCATTCTGGCGGGCGCCCGTACGAGCGCCGATCTCGGCTTGGCGTTCGGCGCCACCCTGACGGAAGCCGAAGTGCGCTACCTGATGAGACAAGAATTCGCCAGAACCGCCGCCGATGTGCTGTGGCGACGCACCAAGCTCGGGCTTGCGTTTTCCGAGGCCGAGGCGGCAGCACTCGATCGATTCATGGCCGTTGCCGCCGCACCACCGGCGGCGCCCTAGGCGCGGCTCGTCAGCCCGCCTGATGGTGTGGCCGCCGGCATCGCCTCAAGGCGCATCGACAGGGGGCTTGCTGCCGCCCTGGTCCTGAAATGTTATGAGGGAGCGCAGGTCCGACAGATCGTGCAAGTTGTTGATGACCCACAAACCGGCCAGCGCGATGAGGCCGGCGATAAAAATTGTCGGGAGAGTGACGATCACGGTGCCGATGAAGGTCGCGATGGCGGCCAGCACTTTTATCGCCGCCGTCCACAGCTGCAGGGCCGCCACGAACAGGAAATAAAGCACCGCCGCGACCACAATAACGAACAGTATCTGTTTCCACAGCGGCCAACTCCCCCACTGCGCTTGCGTCACCTTGATGAACTGGTCGCTCGACCACGTCCAAACCACCTGGACGAATCGAAGAAGTTCGGCAAAGCCCCGTTCCAGGTATTGCCGGGACTGGTCGGAGACCTGTTCCATGGCCGAAGCTCCTTGCCCCCACGCTGGCGAATAGTTTCAACAAGATGACCTGCGTGGCAAGCACCTTCGAAGGTGGCGGGGGTGCTGATCGCCGGGGACGCAGGGCGAATCAGCGCAAACGAAATCGGCCGCGCCGCGGCGCAATACGCCGTCGGCCATTGCACCTGCGCTGCTGCGGTCACACTGGTATAGTGCCAAGCTCACTCACCCGGTTCCCCCCGGGGCCTGCCCCACTGCCAACCCCGATGGGTGCCGATGACTCACATTCTCGCCATCGATCAAGGCACAACGTCCTCTCGCGCCATTGTGTTCCGCCGCGATTGTTCCGTCGCCGCCATCGCGGCGCAGGAATTTCCTCAATATTTTCCGCGATCCGGATGGGTTGAGCACGATCCCGAGGAGATTTGGCGTACGGTGCTGGCAACGGGCCGCGACGCCATCGCCAAGGCGGGCCTTGCGGCACGCGACATCGCCGCAATCGGCATCGCCAACCAGCGCGAGACCACTTTGGTGTGGGATCGCGCCTCCGGCAAGCCGATCCACAACGCCATCGTGTGGCAGGACCGGCGCACGGCACCGCTGTGCCGCAGGCTCAGGGAAGCGGGCGTGGAGGCGCACGTTGCGGCGCGCACCGGCCTTCTCCTCGACCCCTACTTTTCCGCCTCCAAGATCGCCTGGCTTCTCGACCACGTGCCAGGCGCGCGAACGAAAGCCGAGCGCGGCGAGCTTGCCTTCGGCACGGTGGATTCGTTCTTGCTGTGGCGGCTGACCTCAGGCGCCGTGCATGCTACCGACGCCACCAACGCGTCGCGCACCGCGCTCTACGATATCCACGCCAACGCCTGGAGCGACGAACTTTGTGAGGTGTTCGGCGTCCCGCGGGCGATGCTTCCCGACGTGCGCGACTGCGCCACCGATTACGGCTTGGCGGCGCCGGCGCTGTTCGGCGGTGCTGTGGCGATCCGCGGCATTGCCGGCGACCAGCAGGCTGCCCTGATCGGCCAGGCCTGCTTTGCCCCCGGCATGATGAAATCGACCTACGGCACCGGATGCTTCGCGGTCCTCAACACCGGCGCGACTGCCATCAAATCGCGCCACCGCCTGCTCTCCACCATCGCCTATCGCCTGGCCGGCGAGACCATCTATGGCCTTGAAGGCGCGATCTTCATCGCCGGCGCCGCCGTGCAATGGCTGCGCGACGGCTTGCGGGTCGTGCCCACCGCCGCCGCCACCGGCCCGATGGCGGAGGCGGCCGATACGGGCCAGGACGTCATCCTGGTGCCGGCCTTCGTCGGGCTCGGAGCGCCCCATTGGGATGCCGAAGCGCGCGGCGCGCTGTTCGGGCTGACGCGCGACACCGGGCCGAACGAGCTTGCGCGGGCCGCGCTGGAGAGCGTCTGCCTCCAGACGCTCGACCTTGTCGACGCCATGCGGGCCGATTGTCACGACGGCGGTCGCGGCAGCGGTCACCACCCCGGCGGCAAGGATCGAGGCCAGGTGGCCGACATTCTGCGGGTCGACGGCGGCATGGTCGCATCCGACTGGACCATGCAGCGGCTGGCCGACATTCTCGGTGCGCCGGTCGATCGCCCGACGATCCGGGAGACCACCGCCCTCGGCGCCGCCTATCTGGCCGGCCTGCAATCCGGGCTCTACCCGCCGCCCGAGGATTTCGCGGCGCGCTGGGCGCTGGACCGCCGCTTCACTCCCGCCATGGACGACGCTACGCGGCAGCGCAAAGTCGCGGCCTGGAGGGACGCGGTCGCGCGGACGCTCAGCGGCGGGCGATATCGGTGAGTGCGCCAGGCGACCGGCCACAGGGCCCGCTTCGAGCCGGACGGCCGGGCGACCTTGCGGCGATTGGTGCGCGCCCAGGCATTGGGCGTCGCGCCCTCAATCGCCATCGCAGCAGGCCGCAACAGACGCGCTCGCAAACGCGATCGACGGACCGCCTCAATCCTCGCCGCAAGAAGACCGCCACATCGTCAGCCGTCATACTCCGCCGAAATGTCCTTGCCGGTGTAATCCGGCATCAACGCTGCCGATGCCAGGCTGACGATAGCGCAAGCGGCGATGTAGATAGAAATCGCGTAGCCGGTCCTATACTTGTCGAACAGCCATGTCGCGATCAGCGGCGCCGGTCCGCCGGCGATCAGGGAAGCAAGCTGGTAGCCCAAAGAGGCGCCGCTGTAACGCAAGCGCGGCGTAAAAGCCTCGGCGATCAGTGCCGCCTGCGGCCCGTATTGGATGTCGTGCGGAATGAGCGACAGTACAATGGCGATGAAGACCGCCGGCAGAATTGCGGTGTCCACCATCGCGAAATACACGAAGCCAAACAGCCCTATCGCAGCGGCGCCGATGAGGTACATCTTCCTGCGCCCAATGCGATCGGAGATATGGCCCGACAGCGGGATGGTGACGAACGACACGCAAGACGCCGCCAGGACTGCCGTCAGAATGAAGTCTCGCGGCATTTGCAATGTGTTGACCCCATACGCGAAGATGAACGCCGTGAAGATATAAAACGGCGCCTGCTCGGACATCCGCAGCAAGGCTGAGAGGATGATCTCCCTCGGTTGCTTGCCGATGACCTCGATGATGGGGAGCTGTTCGATCTTGTCCTGATCGAGCAGCCGTTGGAACACCGGCGTCTCGAGAATACCAAGGCGAATCCACAGGCCGACACCCACCAGAATAATCGAAAGGGCGAACGGAACACGCCAACCCCACGTCGCGAACTGGTCGCCCGACCATGCGCTGAACGCCAGGATCGCAAGGTTCGACATGAACAAGCCGCACGGCACCCCAAACTGCGGCCAGGATGCCACCAAGCCGCGCTCGCCGTGGTGACGCGACCACTCCATCGACATCAGCACCGATCCGCCCCACTCGCCGCCTACGCCGATTCCTTGGATCACCCGCAAAATGGTCAGAATGACAGCGCCCCAGATTCCGATCTGCTCGTAGGTCGGCACGAATGCGATCAGAAAGGTCGCAATCCCCATGCACAGCAGGGTCGCAATGAGCGTCGCCTTGCGGCCGATGCGATCGCCGTAGTGACCAAAAATCAGTGCGCCGAAAGGACGGCCGGCAAACCCGACGAAATAGGTGGCGAATGCCGCAAGGGTAGCCGTCAACGGATCTTCGTTGGGGAAGTAGAGCTTGCCGAAGATGAGGCCGGCGGCCGTCCCATAGATAAAAAAGTCGTACCATTCGATGGCGGTGCCAATGCTGGAGGCGATCACCGCCTTGCGCAGTTGCGCGCTGTGGTCGGACGCCGACAGCGTCACATCGGTGGCTGTCGTAGCCATAGGAACCCTCCCGTCGTCCCGTTCGCAACCGTTTTCTGCCGGCAAATCCTTGGAAATCATAATCAAGCCGGCGCGCAGGTTCAACCGCACTCACCGCCCAACGCCGACATCGCACGCCGATCGCAGGCGCCCCGCAGGCTCGCCCCGGGGCGCGCCGGCAGAACTGGCGCCCCTTTCCCCGGCGCCTCTCACGGCCCATATTGGGCGGATGGCGAATCCTCCCGATCGGCGCGACAAGCCGTCCAAGAAGACGAGGGATCCGGCGCGTCCGACCCGCGCCAAGGCGGCACGAGAGGCCCTGCCCCAGATTGCGCCCGAGCTGGCGGACCTTCTCAATCCGGCGATCAACCGCGGCGAGGCCGGCGTCGGGTCGCAGACGGGTCTTAAGGCGCCGCCGTCCGGTCTGCAGCCGCCGCCCGACAATTCGCGCGACCGCCGCGCCGATTTTGCCGCCGCCCATCGGGCACGTGCCTCCACGAGTGACGGGCTGAGCGAGCCGCCCCAGGCCGGCGGCCTCGAGAAATCGCCGGTCCATGGCCGCAACACGCCGGTTGGCCCTGGCGAGATTGACCCCGATGTCGCGACGGCGCCCGGCGTCGCGCACGAGCAGGACACGGCTTTGCGGCCGGGCACAACCGTCGAGACGTCGGCTCGCCAGGACGCCCTCAGGCTTGCCCGCGTGATCCCGTTGCCGGGCGAGGGCGATCCATCGGCGGTAGCGGCTACCGCTCACGCACTCGATACGCTGCTGCGCGAGGGGCGGCCGGAATTTCGCGATCAGCCCTGGGTGCCGCATCGGCCACCACGGCCGGAGAAATCCGAGGGTGGCCGGCGTTTCGTTATCAAAGCGGATTTCGCCCCGAAGGGCGATCAGCCCCAGGCGATCGCCGAACTGGTGGAGGGCATCAACCGCAGCGAGCGTACACAAGTTCTGCTCGGCGTCACCGGGTCCGGCAAGACCTTCACCATGGCCGAGGTGATCGCGGCGACCCAGCGGCCCGCCCTCATCCTCGCTCCCAACAAGACGCTCGCGGCCCAGCTCTACGGCGAGTTCAAGAGCTTTTTTCCGGATAATGCGGTCGAATATTTCGTTTCCTATTACGACTACTACCAGCCCGAAGCCTATGTGCCGCGCACCGACACCTATATCGAGAAGGAGTCTTCGATCAACGAGCAGATCGACCGCATGCGCCATGCGGCAACGCGCGCGCTGCTCGAACGCGACGACGTGATCATCGTCGCGTCGGTGTCGTGCATCTACGGTATCGGCTCGGTGGAAACCTATACGGCGATGACGTTCGCGATCCGGCAGGGCGAGCGCATCGACCAGCGCCGGCTAATCGCCGACCTGGTGGCGCTGCAATACAAGCGCACGCTCGCGGATTTTTCGCGCGGCACGTTTCGGGTGCGCGGCGATACGGTCGATATCTTTCCGGCGCACTACGAGGACCGGGCGTGGCGGGTCAATCTGTTCGGCGACGAGGTCGAATCGATCGAGGAATTCGATCCGCTGACCGGGCAAAAGACCGACGAACTCAAGTTCGTCAAGGTTTACGCCAACTCGCACTATGTAACGCCGCGGCCGACGCTGCTGCAGGCGATCGCCGGCATCAAACAGGAGCTGCGCTGGCGCCTCGATCAGCTCAACCGGGCCGGCCGCCTGTTGGAGGCGCAGCGACTCGAGCAGCGCACCCTGTACGACCTTGAAATGATGGAGGCGACCGGGAGCTGCGCCGGGATCGAGAATTATTCGCGCTATCTCACCGGTCGCCGGCCCGGCGAGCCGCCACCGACGCTGTTCGAATACGTGCCCGACAATGCGCTGGTGTTTGCCGACGAAAGCCACGTCACGATCCCGCAGCTTGGCGGCATGTATCGCGGCGACTTCCGCCGCAAAGCGACGCTTGCCGAATACGGGTTCCGACTGCCCTCCTGCATGGACAACAGGCCACTGCGTTTCGAGGAGTGGGACGCGATGCGGCCACAGACGATCGCGGTGTCGGCGACACCCGCCGGATGGGAGCTCGACCAGTCGGGCGGCGTTTTCGTCGAGCAGGTGATCCGGCCGACCGGCCTGATCGACCCGCCGGTGGACGTGCGGCCGGCCCGCACCCAGGTCGATGATCTCGTCGGCGAACTGCGCCTGCTGGCCCAGCGCGGCTACCGCGCTCTCGTCACGGTGCTGACCAAACGCATGGCCGAGGACCTGACCGAGTACCTGCACGAGCAGGGCATCCGGGTGCGCTACATGCATTCGGACATCGACACCATCGAGCGCATCGAGATTATCCGCGACCTGCGGCTCGGCGCCTTCGACGTCTTGGTCGGCATCAATCTGTTGCGCGAGGGACTCGACATTCCCGAATGTGCGCTGGTCGCGATCCTCGATGCTGACAAGGAAGGCTTCCTGCGCAGCGAAACTTCGCTGATCCAGACCATCGGCCGCGCCGCCCGCAACGTCGACGGCCGGGTGATCCTCTATGCCGACGCGGTGACGGGCTCGATGGAGCGCGCCATAGCGGAAACCAGCCGTCGCCGCGAGAAGCAGGTGGAATATAATGCGACCAACGGCATCACGCCGGAAACCGTCAAGGCGCGCATCGCCGACATTCTCGACAGCGTCTATGAGCGCGACCACGTGCTGATCTCGACCGGCGGACGCGATGCCGGCGAGTTCGGCGCCGCCGTCGCGACCATCGGGCACAATTTCCAGGCGGTCATCGCCGACCTCGAAACGCGCATGCGTGAAGCCGCCGCCGACTTGAATTTCGAGGAAGCCGCGCGGCTGCGCGACGAGATCAAGCGGTTGCGCGCAACCGAACTCGCCGTCAGCGACGATCCGACCGCAAAGGGTAACCTGGCGGCCGCAGGCCTGCGTCGCCAGGGCCCGCACCGCCAAGGCCCGCACAAGCCGTCGCTCGACCAGATGGGCCCGGGGGTCGAGGCCGTGCCGCGAGGCAAAGGCGGGCCGCGCTCCACGCTCGGCCGCCCCGGCATGCGCGGCGGCGTCAGGCGGCGGCGGGGATGAACAAAGGCTGACGCCTCGAAACGCAGGCAGGCACGGGAAGGATTGAACGCCGCGAAATCCGGGGTCGGCCTGTCCCGAAATTCGCTGACCCTCGAGCTTGCCAGGGCTCGCCAACCCGCCGGCGCGATCGCCGGCCTATTCGGCCGCAACCGCCCGCTTGGTGAGCGGCAGGCCAAGCCGCTCCCAGACATCGACCAGCGCCCCGGCAAGCCCGTCGATCAGCGCGTCGGTGTGGTAGGGCGACGGGGTGATGCGCAGCCGCTCGGTGCCCTTCGGGACAGTCGGGTAGTTGATCGGCTGAATGTAGATGCCGTGCTCCTCGAGCAGCAGGTCGCTCGCCGTCTTGCAGTTTTCCGGATCGCCGACGAGGACCGGCACGATGTGGGTCTCGCTCGCGATCAGCGGCAGTCCGGCTGCCGCGAGCACGGCCTTGACCCGGCCGGCCCGATCCTGGTGGCGCTCGCGTTCCGAGTTCGACACCTTGAGATGGCGGATCGCAGCGGCCGCGGCGGCGCAGACGGGAGGCGGCAGCGCCGTTGTAAAGATGAAGCCGTGCGCATAGGAGCGAACCGCGTCGATCAAGGCCGCGCTCCCGGTGATGTATCCGCCAAGGCAGCCGAACGCCTTGGCGAGCGTGCCTTCGATGACATCGACCCGGTGCATGGTGCCGTCGCGCTCGCAGATGCCGCCGCCGCGCGGCCCGTACATGCCGACCGCATGCACCTCGTCGCAATAGGTCATCGCCCCGTAGCGCTCCGCAAGATCGCAGATGGCGCTGACCGGCGCGACGTCGCCGTCCATGGAATAAAGGCTCTCGAACACCACGAGCTTCGGCCGCGACGGGGCCGCCGCCTTGAGCAGCGCTTCCAGGTGACCGAGATCGTTGTGGCGGAAGATCACTTTCTCGCAACCCGACTGGCGCACGCCCTCGATCATGGAGTTGTGGTTGAAGGCATCCGAAATGATGAGGCAGCGCGGCATCAGCTTCGCCATGGTGGCAATGCCGGTCGCGTTCGAAATATACCCCGACGTGAAAACCAGCGCCGCCTCCTTGCGGTGCAATTCGGCAAGCTCGTGCTCCAATTCCACCAGCGGATGATTGGTGCCGGCAATATTACGGGTGCCGCCGGCGCCGGTGCCGGTCCGCCGAGCGGTGTCGACCATCGCCCCGATCACCGTCGGGTGCTGGCCCATGCCCAGATAGTCGTTGGAACACCAAACGACGACATCGCGCCGGCCCTGCGGGGAGTGCCATATCGCATGGGGAAACCGCCCGGCCAGCCGTTCGAGATCCGCAAACACCCGGTAACGCCGTTCGTCGCGCAGCCGAGCCAGGGCGCCAGTAAAAAACGCTTCGTAGTCCATCGCTTTCGACTCCCCCCGCGCCCCCCACAGGGCATTTTGGTTCTATTGTTGTTCTATCCTCTTTGGCTTATTCTTAGAGGGGTTCCAGGCTGTTTGTCGAGGCGATAAATGCGGGAGCGGCCATGCGCCGCCATCGGACGGAACTTTGGCCATAAAGCGAGGCCGCTTGGCAGAGCGATCCGCGGCCGTGCCCGGCAAGTGCCACCACTGCGGCTCCGGCTCTGCTGCCGAGTGTCGCACCCGACAGTCTGTGGTGGCGGCAACCTTGGTGGTCGCCCATTCAAAAAAGCGCGCGGGTGAGCCGGGTCGCCGCCAGCTCGGTGGACAGCGCCTCACACCACCGCCAGCTCCCACGGAAAAGCGTCCACACATTCATGGCCGGTCTCGGTGATGATGAATGTGTGGCCGAGGAAGATGCCGAAAGTTCCGTCCGCGGCGATCGGGTTCGGCTCGGCCATGAATACCATGCCGGGACGGAACACTCGTTCGAACGCCTCGCTATCAACGCCGTCGGTGAACACGTGCGGCCGGTCGGTGACGAGATCGATGCCGTGGGCATGGATCGGTCGCGACTGCACGCCCTTCTCGCGGAAGAATTTTCCCGCCGTGCGGATCGCCTCGAGCGGATTGCCAGGCCTGATCTCGGCCGCCATCTTCTGGAAGGCCGGCAAGGTAATGTCCTCCCAGAATCGCCTGACCATATCGGTCGGTGTACCGAGGCAGACGGGCGAGCCGATCTGTGCCGTGTAGCCGCGATAGCCGGCCGCGAGTTCCATGATGATGATGTCGCCACTGGCGAGCTGGCGGCCGGAGGGGCGCGGGTTGCCGAACACCATGGCGGGGTTCCTCATCGGCGTTGAGCCGATGATGAGGAAATCGATGTCGCCGCCGCCCTCCAGGATGGCGGCGCCCGCGGCGGCACGCAGCTCGAATTCGCTGACGCCGGGCTTCGCCCGCGCCATGATGGCGCGCATCGCATTCTCGCACAGCTTGCCGGCGGTGCGCACGCAGGTGAGCTCCTCGGCGCTGTGCACCGAGAGCAACTCATGGATGAAGCCAACGGTGAACACCAGTTCCGCCGCCGGCAGCCGCTTGCGGAGCGTCTCGTACTGGTTGACCGGCAGGTAATCCCGGTGACGCGGATCGATCTCCAGAAGCCCGATGCGGCCGCGCTCCAGGCCGAGTTCAGCGATGCGGTCGGCAATCACCTCGGCAAACCGGCCGCCGCGGCTGCCCCGCACGTCGGCAAGCGCCGCCGCGGTCTCGCGGCGCACCGCTTCCGCATGGGTGCCGCCCATTGAATATACCAGGGTCGGCTCGCCTTCGAGCGGCACCACGACGTAGCAGGCGAGCGCGTGCCATTCCCAATGACCGGTGAGCCACAACATGCCGCCGCCAAAGCTCCAGTGGCTCGGGCCGCCCGGGACGATGACGGCGTCAAGCCTGTGCTCGCGCATCTTGGTGCGCAGCGCCGCGTAGCGGCGGGCGTATTCGGCGGCAGAGAACTGCTGGTAGACCGCGTCGCGATAGTACGGGGTGCCTCGCATGGTGTTGAAGTGCGGTCCTTCGTCGAGCCGTGTGCGCAGCTCCTCCCACGGCAGAAACGTGCGGCGCGGCTTGGTCTCGTTCATATGCGGTCCCCATCGTTAGAATTAGAGCCCCAGGCGCACCGCCGTCTCGAAGGAATGGCCGCGGCACCTCGCCCGTGGCCGTCCTTAAAAGACGCCCGCTGGCACGGGCCCCTCAGGACAAGGTTGCGGGATGACATCGGACTGCGCAGGAGCGTAACTTGGTTCCTGCTAATCCTTGCATCCGTTGATCGCGACAGGGCCGCCGAGCGAGGCGACCGCCTCCTCGGCGAGCTGGTGGTCGGCGATCTGATCGAAGGTCAGCTTCTTGTCGGCCGGGATGTCGCCGATATCGATATTGTTCTGGTGCGTCCACTCGGTGCGTTCGCGCACGAACCCCGTATTGACCGACAGGATGCAGTTCTTCGTTAAAACCCCGATGGCGAACTCGACCGCCTCCTGCGGCTTCTGCGTCGCCGCCACGATCGCCGGAATGGCCTTGGCGGGGTCACGGTAGATGGTGCGGTTAGCCTCGATCATCGCCGCGATGACGTCGCGCAGCAGGTCATGATCCTTGGCGATCAGCGCATCAGAGGCGCCATACGCGTTGAAACTATATTTCGGCCACAGGTCCGATACCGTGATCAGCACATGGGCCCCGGGTTTGCGCTGCTGGACAAGGTGAAGATCCTCCGGGTGCAGCGCGACGGCGTCGATCTGGCCCGCCACGAAGCCCGGCAGCCGCCCCGCCGTCCCTTGGGAGATGAACTGGACGTCGTCCGCGGTCAAACCGGCAAGGCGCAGCACTTCGCGGCCGACCAGCCAGTTGAAACCGCCGACGCCGCCCGCAGCGGAAAGCCGCCTGCCCTTGAGGTCCGCCGGGGCCTTGATGTCGGCGCTGACCACATAGGCCTGGGGCGGCCGAGGCGCGAGACCCCAGATCTGCTTGGCCTTGAGGCCCTGCGCAATAGCGGTGTCCGGCAGGGTCGAAATGGCTGTCCCCTGCCCGACGGCGGTGACCGACGTTCCGGCAAGCCCGCCGTCAAACTGGATAATGTTGGCGTCGATGCAGCGCTTGGCGAACAAGCCGAGCGCCTTGGCGATATAGGGCGCGGTATGCACCACGTTGGGTGGCGCCACCGCGACACCGACATTGATCTTTCGCAGCGGCCCACTGCAGGTTTGCCCGAAAGCGGGCGAGACGATGAGCGCGCCGAGCAGCAACGCGGCGGCCCCTGTGATGGCTTGCGGGTGCATCGGCATTGGGCGGCTCTCCCCTGTGGTCTGTATTTGCAACAGCTTTCGCACGCCTGTGCGGGCGAAATGAAGACGGCGCGTGGCCACACCGGCGTCGGGCCGGGCCGAAATCCGCAGGCACCGCCGGCGAAATCCTCACCGGCATTTCGCTTCGCTCAATGCGGCCTGGTTTGGCGGACACCTCACAACGAGCACCCCGCGATTGCGGCCCGCCCGCCTGCGGCTGCGACGCCGTCGGCGGCGATCTGCTTGTCGAACACCTGATCGACCGAGGGCTTCTTGTCGGGGTCCATGTCGCCCGCAGCCGCGTCGTGATCGATCGTCCATTGGGTGCGTTGCGGGTCGAAACCCTCATTAACCGACCAGATGCAGGCCTTGGTCATCGTCTCCCACGCATATTCCACCGCTTCGCGCGGTTTCTGCGTCATCGTGACCATGATCGGGATCACCTTGTCCTTGTCGCGGTAGATGGTGCGATTGGCTTCCACCATGGCGGCGACGAAATCGACCACGAAGGCGCGGTCCCTGGCGATCACGTCGGTGGCGATCCCATAGGCATTGAAGGCGTAGAGCGGCATGAGATCCGCAACCGGGCTGAGTATTCTCAGGCCGGGCTTCTGCTTGATAGCGAGAAACGCGTCTTCCGGATGCAGCGCCACCGCGTCGATCTGGCCGGCCACCAATCCGGCCAGCCGTCCGGCGGTGCCCTGCGAGATGAATTGCGCATCATCGACGGTGAGGCCCGCTTTACTCAGCGCCTCGCGGCCGATGCGCCAGTTGAAGCTGCCCACTCCGCCGCCGGCGGCGGAGAGCCGTTTGCCCTTGAGGTCTGCAAACGTCTTTATGGCTTCCGACACCAGGTAGGCCTGCGGGGCCTTCGGAGCCATGCCCCACACCTGCTTGACCTTCATGCCGCGGCCGATCTGGTAATCGTTAACGGTTGCGAAGGTGTTGCCCTGAGACAGCGCCACCGCGGCCGCCGGCGACGAGCCGCCGTCGAACTGGATGACATTGGCGTCAATGCAATGTTTGGCGAAAAGGCCGAGCTCTTTGGCGACATAGACAGCCGTGTGAACCACATTGGGCGGCGAGACCGAGACCCCGACATTGATCTTTCGCATCGGCCCGGCGCAGCCGGCATTCTGGGCGGCCGCCGGGACGGTAAAGACGCCCAGCGATGCAAGTGCAATGGCAGCGCCCGACAAGGCGCCTGTGAGATTATTCAGCATCGGACGCTCCTCGCCAGTGTTTGATCTTAACTGAGGCGCAGGGCCGCCAAAGCCGCGTCGGCGCCGCGCGCGCCCCAAGCCTCTCATGCCCTTTGCCCGCGCTGTCCATCCTCGCCGTCCGGCAGCGCCGGCAAAGCCGCGCCGGGTGTGAGGTCACAGGCCGCAGCCGGCGACTTTGAACGCCCTGCGGGGCCAGGCAGTTTAATCCCCCTGGGCGGCCGCCGTCCATGGCGCCACCTTGATCTCCAGCACGCGCAGCAGCGCCGTCAGCGTGACGCCGAGGATGCCGAGCGTGACGATCGGCACGAACATCTTGTCGACCTGGTAGGTCGAGGCGGTCCGCACGATCAAATAGCCGATGCCCGAAATCGCCGTGTAGAGATCAGCGAGCACCATGCCGATCAGCCCGCGGCCGACCGCAAGCCGCAAGCCGGTGACGATGAACGGCAGCGCGCCGGGCAGCACGATGTTGAGCCAGAGCTGGCGTTCGCTACAGCGGAAGGCGCGTCCGACCTCGACCAGGCGCGGATCGACATTCTTGACGCCCTGATAGGTATTGATGGTCATCGGGAAGAACGCGAACAGGAACAGGATGATCACCTTGGCGGTGGTCTCGAAGCCGGCCCACAGCACGATCAGCGGAACGAGCGCGACGCTCGGCGTCGAGTAAAGGAATGTGATGTAGACGCCGAGCGCCACGTCGAGCACCCAAAAGCGCGCCAGCAGCAGGCCGACGGCGACGCCGATAACCGCCGCGGAACTTAGCCCCAGCAGCAGCACCACGAGACTCGGCCACAGATAGTTCCATAACTCGCCGCTGCCGATCATGCCGACGGCGGCGACCGCGACCTTGCTCGGGGTGGTGAACAGCACCGGATCGATTTGGGCGCCGGCGATCTGCCAGACCGACAGCACCACGGCAAGCGAGCAGATGCGGATCGTGATTTCCGCCAATTGGCGGCGCCGGCGCCGCCCGGCTGCGACCGCTTCAGCGCGCGCGCGATCCTCGCTGAGCCCGTCAGCACCCTCGCTGTCCTCCCCCGCCTGCGGCGCAGGATAGGCAGAACGCGCGATTGAAACGGAATCCCGCGCGTCGACGGTCATGGTCAGGCCACCTCGGTCGTGACGAGCCGCGGACGCGCCGTATGCAATTGCCGCCAGATGTGGGCGCGCAGTTCGGCAAATCGCGGATCGGCGCGCACAGCTTCGACGTCGCGCGGACGCCCGAACGGAAGCTCCAGCACCTCCTTGATGCGCCCGGGCCGCGCGGTCATTACCGCGACGCGATCGCCGAGGAGGATCGCCTCGTCGATCGAATGGGTGATAAACACCATCGTCTTGCGCTCGTCAGGCCGCTGCATGAGCTGCATGAGTTCATCCTGAAGGATCTCGCGCGTCTGGGCGTCGAGCGCCGCGAACGGTTCGTCCATCAGCAGGATCGAAGGATTGACGGCAAGCGCGCGGACGAGGCCGACGCGCTGTTGCATGCCGCCCGATAGCTGATACGGATACTGCTTCTCGAAGCCGGTGAGGCCGACGAGGTCGAGATAGTGGCGCACCCGCTCATCGATTTGGGATGATGGCGCACGCGCCATCGCGAGCCCGAACGCCGCGTTCTGAAAAACGGTCTTCCACGGCAGCAGCCCGAAGTGCTGGAACACCATGGCAACGCCGGCGGGCGGTCCGGCGACCCTGTTGCCGAACACCACGAGCTCGCCGGCGCTGAGATCGGTAAGACCCGCAATGCAACGCAAGAACGTCGTCTTGCCGCACCCGCTTGGCCCGACGATGCAAAGGATCTCCTGATGGCGAACCTCGAGCGTGAGCTGGCGGAACGCCACCACCGCGCCGTCCAGAAACAGCTTGCTGGCCGCGCGCGCGCCGATCGCGATCTTGGCATTCCCTGCGGGCGCCATGTGCTTTACGTCCTCCCTTGTGGTTCGCGCTTCGGCGCGCCCTCTTAACGCTCCCCCACGGCGAGGTTAGAACGGGGCTTTCGCGGCGCAACGAGGGTCATCAAGCTGCGCACCCGCCAAATATAACGCGGCAGGAGGATGCCGCCTACCAGCATCGCAGGAAATTCGTCGGCCGAGCGAGGGTATCCGCCGCGCGCGCCCTCACCTGCGGCGACGCATCAAGCCCGATGGCTGCTCGGTTGTCGCAAGCGGTTCGCCGGCGCCAATCGTCTTTGCGTCCCGCATGATCTCCAGGCAGGACAAGAGTTCCACGTAACTCGCGGGTCCACCGGTCTTGACGTTGCCGACGCACTGGCTCTTGTCGGCCGCGTCATAGTTGGACCAGTTTTGCGCGAGGACGTTCTCGGCGGTTTGCTCGTCATTCAGGCACGAGTCTTTGTCCCGACCCGCCGAGATGGCTCCGCGCGCGGCCGCCTCGCAGCTTGGCGTGACGTCGAGCCTAGGCGGACTATCGGCACGCGCAATGGCGGCCGGCAGTGCAAGCATCAACATGACAACGGCGATCTTGTTGGCAGGAGCTGACATCATTTCCTCGTCTGCGGGCGGCCTTTGCCAGTGTCCATTGCGTCGCTCAACGAGCGATTCCATAGCTGAAGGATGATAGCGGTATGATGCATCCACGCAAACGGCGTATTGGTGAAACGGGGATGATCATTTGAGGATTAATCCGCTGCTGGCGAGAATCGCAAGCAGGATACCGGCGTGAATTTGTCCGCACGCCCCTGATGACGCTCGCAAGCGCGGCATGCTAGACCGGGTCCGAGGCAGTCGGGCAGCCACAACCTGACCACGCTGTCCGGCTGTCACTCGCCTTAGAGCGCGACGTTCGCGTGCATCTGCGCCCTGTCCGTCGCAAGCGGAGGAGGGTAGGTGGGTTGAGCCACCGGGTCGGCCTCGGCCCGCTGGCAAGGTCAAGCGAAACCCGGGCGGGCTTGCCGCCAAGACCCTGGTTTCGCTTTTCGCTCAACCTATCCGCGGCTCCACCGCACGGGGCTCGCGAAAGATTCGCGGCCTCGCGGGTGGGAGCACCGAACTGAACCAGGAGGAGACCATGTTACGTCGAGTTACCGCGTTACTCGCAGCTGGATTGGCCGTCGCCGCCGTGCCGGCCTTGGCGCAGGCGCCGACGCCGCCGCCGTTTTCAACCACCAAGGTGCAAGGCACCGATGGCGTCTACATCTTCCGCTACCAGGGCCACCAGGCGATGTTCGTGGTGACGCCCGACGGCGTGATCGCGACCGACCCGATCAGCGAGCGGCGACCGGCAGCCGCGGCTTACATCGCCGAGATTCGCAAGATCACCCAGGCCCCGATCAGGTACGTCATATATAGCCACAGCCATTTCGACCATATCGCGGGTGGCAAGCCGTTCAAGGACCTGGGCGCCGTCTTCATCGCCCACAAGAACACGAAATCGCTCCTGGAGCAGCGCAACAACCCCGACGTCGTCCTTCCCGATTTTGTCGTCGACGATGACGGCGGCAAGGTCGAGCTCGGCGGGACCACCCTTGAGCTGCTTTACCTCGGCAAGAATCACGGCGACAACTCGCTGATCATGCGCCTGCCAAAGGAGAAGATCATCTTCGTCGTCGACTTCCTGCCGCTAGCGGGCACCCAGTTCCGCGTCATGGCCGACACCTATCTGCCCGATCAGGAAGAGAGCATGAAGAAGATCCTCGCCATGGACTGGGACCGGCTGATCGCGGGACATCCCGGTGCGGGCGGCCGGCAAATCGGCAACAAGGACGACGTCAAGGTCGACCTTGACTACATGCTCGATCTTTCGGCGGCGGTAAAGCAAGCGGTCGAGGCCGGCAAGAGCTACGGCGAGGCTATTCGCGACATCAAGTTGCCGAAATACGAGGGTCTCGCGGGGTATCAGCAGAACCTGGCTGGCAATATCGAACGTTATTACGACTACTGGAATCGCGGTATCTGACGCCGCGAAGCAATCAGGCTTCGCCGCCGCAACGGCGCCGAAGCAGTGCCCAGCGCGTGGCCGGGCTTGCCCGGCCATGCGATTGATTTTGCCCCCCGCCACCCTTTGCGGCCTGCGGCGCCGCTGGTCGCCCGGACAGGGCGGGAACAATGCAGGTGCGATTCAATTCTACGAAAGACGGAGCTCTGTCAGCTGCAGGGCGCCGTGATGCCTGTTTTGCTCCGCCGGAATGCCGGCGAACAGCGCGACCCAATGACGTCGCGAGCAGCGGACGCGACGTCCGATCATTCACAATCCGCCGGACGTGCCGATTTCGCAGATGGACCGCACGATCATCGAAACCGATATTCCGGCCCGTCTGGACCGGCTACCGTGGGGCCGGTTTCATTGGCTTGTTATCTTTGCGCTCGGCATCACGTGGGTTCTCGACGGCCTGGAGGTTACTCTTGCCGGCACCCTGGCTGACGCCATCAGGGCCAGCCTGCAACTCACCAGCGCGGGTATCGGCTTTGCCGGCACCGCCTATGTGCTTGGCGCAGTATCAGGCGCCCTGTTGTTCGGATGGCTCACCGACCGACTCGGTCGCCGACGGCTGTTCTTCATCACTTTGACGGTCTATCTGTCGTTCGCGGCGGCGACCGCGTTCTCCTGGGACATGGCCAGTTTCGCGGTGTTCCGGTTTCTCACCGGAGCGGGAATCGGCGGCGAGTATGCCGCGATCAACTCGACGATCCAGGAACTCATCCCTGCACGGTATCGCGGCCACACTGATCTTGCGATCAACGGCAGCTTCTGGATCGGCGCTGCACTGGGATCGATCAGCTCGATCGTCGTCCTCAACGAGGCGCGCTTTGCTCCTGGCACGGGATGGCGCGTCGCGTTCTTTGTCGGCGCCATGCTCGCTGCCGTCATCTATTTCATGCGACTGTGGATACCCGAGAGCCCTCGCTGGCTGATGACGCACAATCGTCCGCAAGAAGGCGCACAAATCGTTGACCTCATCGAAGAAGAATTCCGCAATCGCGGGCACGTGCTCCCGCCCATCACGGCACCACCATCGCGCTTGCGCGGGCGGCGCAATACGCCTGTGCGCGAGGTCCTGGCGACGCTGTTCCAGCTCTATCCGCGCCGCACGCTGGTCGGCTTTTCGCTGATGGCGGCCCAGTCGTTTTTCTACAACGCCATTTTCTTCACCTATGCGCTTGTGTTGACGGATTTCTATCATATCGACCGAGACCAGGTCGGCTGGTATCTGCTTCCCTTTGCAGCCGGGAACTTTTTAGGCCCCCTCGCGCTCGGAAGGGCATTCGACACGGTTGGCCGCAGGCCGATGATTGCGCTCACCTATACGGCTTCGGGGCTGCTGCTTGCTGCGAGCGGCGCGCTGTTTGCGCGCGGGACGATGACGGCGGAGCAGCAGACCATCGCCTGGATGGTCATCTTCTTCTTCGCCTCCGCCGCAGCGAGTTCGGCCTATCTGACGGTCAGCGAGATCTTCCCGCTGGAAATCCGCGCGCTGGCGATCGCGGTGTTCTTTGCGATCGGCACCGGCGTTGGCGGCGCAATCGGCCCCTGGCTGTTTGGCGCGTTGATCGGCACCGGATCGCGCCTCAACGTCCTCATGGGTTATTTGCTTGGGTCGGCCCTTATGGTCGGCGCCGGAATCGTCGAATGGTTCTGGGGCATCGCGGCGGAGCGCAAGAGCCTCGAGGACGTGGCGCGGCCGCTGACCTTCGAAGATTGATCCCACTCATCCCGGCGCGGTGAGGAGAACTCACGGCGCAGACACCCTGTCGCCGCAAAGGAGTGGAGCAGGTGGCGGGGTGATGCTAGATCAGATGGCGAACCCTTCGGGGTGCGTTCGAGATCGGACTGGATTGAGGCGCGATGAACGGGCTGTTTGCATCGGCCGTCAAATGCATGCAGGCCGGCCAACTCGGCGAGGCGGAGCGCCTGTGCCGCGCGATCCTTGCGGTCGAGCCGAATGATGCCGCCACCATCAACCTGCTCGGCTTCCTCGCCTACAAGTCAGGCCGGCCGGCCGTCGCCGTCGATGTTATCGGCCGGGCGCTTGCCCTGGACGACAAAAGTCCCGATTGCCATTTCAATATGGGCCTTGCGCTGCTGGCCGTCGGCCGGTTGCCGGAGGCGGTGACACATTTCGCGCGAGCCAAGGCGCTCAAGCCCAAATATGCGGCGGAACTGTCGAGGCTCGTCGACTTCACCTGCGCCCACGCCAATCAGGCCCTCGAGCAAGGCAGGCTCGCTGAGGCGATCGCACATTATCAGCAGACGGTCGCTCTCAAGCCGGACTTCGCCGAGGCCCACAGCAACCTCGGCGTCGCGCTGATGGCCCAAGGCCGTGCTGCGGAAGCCGTCACCGCCTATCGCCGAGCCCTTGCGATCAATCCCAAGCTGGTGATGACCTACCGCAACCTCGCACGGGTGCTGTTGGGATACGGCGATGCCGCGGCAGCGATGGCGCTGGCGCGCCGGGCGCTTACCATTGCGCAAAGTGACGATGTCAAGGGATTGTTCGTGCACTGCGTGCGCAGTCTGTCACCGGCGGCGGCGGCTGCAGAGGACCCTGCGGTCAACGGCATCGAGCCGCTCCTTGCGCGCGCGCTGACCGAGGGCTGGGGCCGGCCGGAGGACATGGCCGGTGCCGCCGGCAGTCTCGTCAAACGCCGGCTGGCCGCTGATAACGTCCTGCTTCTCGCGCATTTGGAAACCGCGCCGGTGCGCGACCCCGGGCTGGAACACTGGCTGACGCAGGAGCGCCGGCGGCTGCTCATCGCCGGCGACGGCGCAAACCTGAAATTCGCCTGTGTCCTGGCGCGCCAGTGCTTCATCAACGAATATGTCTTCGCTCACGACGAGGAAGAGGTCCGGCAGGCGGCACGGTTGCGCGACGCGGTCGCGGCGGCGACCGTTTCGCCGCTGCAGCTCGCGGTGCTCGCCGCCTATATCCCGCTGCACGCCGTGCCCGGCGCTGCCTGGCTTCTCGGCCGCAAATGGCCGAGGCCAGTCGATGACCTCATCGATCAACAGGTGCGCCAGCCGCTGCAGGAACGCGACGACCGGGCCCTGGTCCCGGCGCTGACCGCGATCGACGCAGGGTCGCAAGCGGTACGTGAACACTACGAGGAGATGCCCTATCCGCGCTGGGTGAAAGCTGCCCAGATCGGCAAGCCGGTTGCTCTCGTGCCGCACTTGCGCGCGCAGTTCCGCCTCGCCGAGATCCGCCCGCTCGGCCGCACCGACCGCGTCGATATTCTGATTGCCGGCTGCGGCACCGGCCAGCACCCGATCGAGACCGCAAGGCGATACGCCAATGCGCAGGTGCTGGCCGTCGATTTGAGCCTCAGCAGCCTGTGCTACGCCCGGCGGATGACGCGCGCGCTCGGCGTCGAAAACCTCGAATACGCCCAGGCCGACATCCTCAAGCTCGGCGCGCTCGACCGCCGCTTCGATGTCATCGAGTCGGTCGGGGTGCTGCACCATCTCGCCGACCCGGAGGCAGGCTGGCGGACCTTGCTGTCGTTGCTGCGGCCGAACGGACTGATGCTGGTCGGGCTCTACAGCAGGTTTGCCCGGCGCGACATCGCCTTGGCGCGTGAGTTCATTGCCCAGCGCGGCTACCGCCCCACCGCCGACGACATTCGCCGCTGCCGGCAGGAATTGCTAGCGCTCGAGGACGATGCGCCGGTCAAGAATGTCGCCCGATTCTGGGATTTTTACACCGTCAGCACGTGCCGCGACCTGCTGTTCCACGTCCAGGAGCGACGATTCGTGATTCCCGAGATCAAGGCGTTTCTGGCTCAGAACGGCTTGACCTTCATCGGCTTCATGATCGATCCGGCGGTCCAGCAGCACTATCGGGTGCGGTTTCCGCACGACCCTGCCATGACGGATTTGGATTGCTGGGGCGCCCTGGAGGCCGAGAGCCCGCTGATCTTTACGAACATGTATCAGTTCTGGGTGCAGAAGAGTTGAGCTTTCCGCCGCCGCTCGGGCGACCAAACGGGCCGCTCGCCGGCCCGGCGACGCGCGAAGCCGCGGGAGGGGCCGCGTGCGCACGCGCAGGCCGCTGTCGGGGCCGCGGAAACCCGAGGGCGGAGCTGCCGTACCATCAATTGCGGCTTGCGATTGGCTCGGGCGCTGCGACCACCGGCGGCGTTTTCAGGCCGGCAAGCCCCACTGGCGGACGCGGCCTGCAGGGTACTCGCGGGCATGTGATCGGGAGTGCCGCCGCTCAGCGCTTCGTCTTTCCGCTGTCGGAGGCAACCGTCCCCGGCGGCGGCTTGTTCGGCCGGACTGCAGCTTTCCGCGTTGTTCGGACGGGAGTCGTTTGATCGCTGCGGTGCGCCCCATCGAGCGATGGGGCTTCAAGCAGCGAACTA